>DNQL01000295.1 GCA_003500765.1 Elusimicrobiota bacterium
GGGCCTCTGGCGGCGGCCGGCGCCGCGGCGGGCGCGGCCTGGGGGGCCGGGAAAACGCGGGCGGAAGCCTTTCCTTCCGCGGCGGAGAATTCCACGGTGAACCGCCGGCCGCCGAGCTGGTATTCGAACGTGGCCGAAGCGCCGGCCGAGACGTCCTCCCTGCCTGGACCCGAGGCCGTTTCCAGCACCAGCGACACCACCTGCTGGCGTGAAAGCTCCTGCGCCGCCACCGGCGAAGAGCCGGCGGCGGTCTTTATCGCCGGCGGCTTGCCGGACTCCAGGGTCAGTTCCTGACCCGGCTGCATCCTTTCTATCAGTCTGTCGAGTTGAGCCATCACGCCTCCATTTTGTTCCGTCTCCCGGCTTTTTTAACCCCCGGCAGGGTGACCGTGAAGCGGCAGCCCGACGGCCGCAGGTTTTCCGCCTTTATGGAGCCGCCGTGGGCTTCGGCGGCCAGCCGGCAGAAGGCCAGCCCCAGGCCTTTCCCCTTCCGCTCGCTCCCGGACGCCGGCGCCGACTGAAAATACTTGTCGAACACCTTCTCCAGGTGCTCCGGGCGGATGCCGGGGCCCTTGTCGGTGACGGAAAACCTCACCCCGCCGCCCGGAATACCGGCGGCGGCTATCGTCACCTTCGTCCCCTTCGGGGCGTAGCGCAGCGCGTTGGCGGCCAGGTTCTCCAGGATCCGGCGGAGGACGGCGGGATCCCCGGTTAGCGGCTTCAGTCCGGGCGGCACGGAGACGGCTATCTCCCTTCCTTCCAGGCCGGCGGAACGGGCCAGGGCGGCCGCGGTCTTTCTCACAAGCGCGTCCGGGGCGACCTTACGCAGGTTCAGGCGCATACGCCCCTGCTCCATCCGGCTTATGTCCAGGATATCCGACAGCATCTTCTTCATCTCGGCCGCCGCCTCGGAAACTATGGCCAGGTGCTCCCTGCTCTCGCAGGCGGGCAGCCCGCTGGGGCATTCGGCGGCCAGCTCGGTCCCGGCCACGATGGAAGTGAGCGGATTATTGAGATCGTGGACAATGGAGTGGGTCAGGAATTCCCTCATTTCCTCCAGGCGGCGCTGGTCGGTGATATCCCTGAAGGTTATGACGGCGCCGACGCGCGCCCCGTCGCTTATCATGGGCCTGGCCGAATAGGAAACGGGAAAAGAGCCGCCGTCGCGGCGCCAGAGCACTTCGTCGTTCACCCGCGAGACCCTGCCCTTGCTGATGGCGGCGCTCATGGGACAACGCGCCGCGGGGTACCTGGAACCGTCGGAACGCTTGCAATGTATCGCGGGATGAAGCGGCTCCCCTTTAAGTTCTTCCAACCGCCAGCCGAGCATTTTCTCCGCGGCGTCGTTCATGAAAGTCACGCGGCCGCGCAGGTCCACGCCGATGATGCCGTCGCCCGAAGAAAGAAGTATCAGGCGCGCCTGCTCCGTCATTTCCCTGTCATGCGCGGCCAGCGCCGCCTGCGTCCGCTTCTGCTCCGTTATGTCCCGGGCTATGCCCTCCACGGCGACGACGCGTCCGCCGGCTTTGACCGGGATCTCCAGCACCTCGAGAACGCGGACCGAGCCGTTCTTATGGCGCGTCCTCACCTCGTAAGGAGACTGCCGGACGCCTTTTATGCTCAAGGCGGTGCGGCGGCGCACCTCCCGCGCCTCCGGGCCGGGCACCAGGTAGCGGTCGAAATTTTTCAGGAATTCGGCTGTGCTGTAGCCGAGTATGTTGCGCACCGAGGGACTGACATATTGAAAGACTCCGTCCGTGTCGTGGCAGTAGAAGAAATATTCGCGGCGCAGGCCTTCGACCATGCGCCTGAAGCGGCTCTCCGGAGAAAGGGCCGAACAGTTCCCGGCTCTCTTCCGTATCGTCATCCACATTTTCATCGGAGCTCCCGGCGGGTTCAGCCGCCCGAATAGATATGGGAGACCACCACGCGGTCGCCTTCGGCCAGCGCGTCGCCCGGCGCAACCGCCCGGCCGTTGCGCGTGACTATAACGGGCCTTTTCCTGTCCACGCCCACGAAGGCCGGGAGTTCCCCGGCCGCCAGCGGCCCGGGGAGCTCCACGACTTTCTCGCTGAATCCCGCCTCGTAGATGAGCGGGCCGATCAGCTTCACGGTAACTTTCATCAGCTCAGCTTTGCCAGCTTCGAAACCTCGGCGGCCTCGCCCTCCAGGCCCAGCTTCTTCAGGGTATCCATCGTCGGGATGCCGCGCTTATCATAGCCGCGCTGGTCGTAGTAATGCTGCAGCAGCGAGTCGTACTTGTCGTACTCCAGCACCACGCCCTTCTGCGGGCCCTCGGTGTCGGCGTTGGCCTTGTCGAACCAGACCGCCGGCGGGTAATCGTCCTTGCGGGTGGTCTCCGGGAACTCGCGCAGGTAATGCAGCTTGATCATGGAGTAGGCGCGGTCGGCCACGGTCCAGAAGTCGTCGAGCTTCCAGTCCAGGCCGGTGACGGCGTTGAAGAACCTGGGATAATTTTCCAACTCGTAGCCGACTTCCACCCAGGGGAAGCGGCAGGCCACCAGCACCTCGAACAGGCCGCCGCGTATGCGCTGCAGCTCTATCACCTTGGCCGCCTTCTCGGGGCCGTAGCTTTCGCGCCGGCTGTGCTTGAGCTCGAAGGTGATGATCCACGCCTCGCGGTGGTGGCCGCCTATGGCCGCCACGCCGAAGGCCAGCGCCTGGCCGGGGATGGACTTGCAGTTGTAAGCGGCCATCTCCAGGCCTTTGACCTGCATGGCGTAGTCGGCCGAGTTCTTGCCGTAAACCTTCGCCGCGCGCAGGGCGCCGTCGGCCAGCAGGTTGCCGGTCTCGCCTTTCCTGGCGGCGATGTCCCAGAGCAGCGTCTTGCCCTTGTCGGCGTCGCCGAACTTGAAATCGCCTTTCGCCGCGCCGCGCTCTATGGCGTCGGCGTAGAAACCCAGCACCGCGCCGGCCGAGATGGTGTCGAGGCCGTAATCGTCGCAGAGGTAATTGAGCGAGCCCACCTTCTTAAGGTCGAACACGTTGACGTTCGGGCCCAGCATGCCGATATTCTCGTAGTCCAGCTCGCTCTCGCGCCCCTCGTCGTCGTGGATGGTGATGCCGCAGTGCATGGTGCAGCTGGGACAGCCGTAGGTCTTCACGCGGGCCGCGTCGAGCCGCTCGCCGTCCACCTTCCAGGCCTCCGGGTGGGAGGTCTTGCGCATATTCTGCACCGGCAGGCCGTTGACCTCGTTGCACCAGGCCAGCACGGCGTCCGTGCTCTGTTTGGACCAGCCGCTCTTCTGGTCCAGGTCATGCGCTTTTTTAAGGCCCTCCACGCCGAGCTTCTTCATCAGTTCCGGGTCGGCCTGCGGTATCGGCCTGGTGCCTTTGACCACTATGGCTTTGAGCAGCTTGGAGCCCATCACGGCGCCGATGCCGGGGCGGCCGCCGGCGCGGCCCTCGAGGCTGCGTATCACGGCGAAGAGCACCTTGTTCTCGCCGGCCTGGCCGATATTGAGCACGCCGGCGTTCTTGCCGTGCTTCTTGTAGATCCATTCATTGGAGAAATAGGTGCCCTTGCCCCACATCTCGGCGGCGTCGAGGAACTCGACCTTGTCGTCCTCGATATTGAGGTAGACCGGCTTGTCGGCCTTGCCTTCGATTATCATCGCGTCATAGCCGGCCTTGCGCAGCTGGCTGGAGACGTTCGAGCCCAGGTTGCCGTCGCCGTAGAAGCCGGTCAGCGGCGACTTGGCGGCCACCACCACTTTGCCGGTGTTCGGGGCCGGTATGCCGGCTATCGGGCCCAACGCCACGACCAGCTTGTTCTCGGGGCCCAGCGGGTCTATGCCGGGCTTGAGCTCATCGAAAAGTATCTTGGACGCGAAACCGCGCCCGCCCACCCATTTCCTGGCGAATTCCTCGGTGAAAGATTCTTTCTTGAACGTTTTGTCGGTGAGGTTGACCCTCAGGATATAGCCGGTCCAGCCTTTCATGTGCGCCTCCGTACGAGCGGGATGATCTGCACGGTAATTCTACCCTTTTTAATTATTAATTGGGAACCCCGCCGGCAGGTCAGGGATGCCGCTCCCCGAGCCACTTTTCCATCAGTATCTTTATCTGCGACTGGTACGGAACGCCGCGTTTCCCGGCCTTTTCCCTGAAGGCGGCCAATAACGGTTCCGGGACCTTGAGGCTTATGAGCCGGCTTCTGGGCTTTTCCCCGCGCGCGTGCAGCCGCCTGAAATCGTCCAGGAAAGAAAGTATCTGCCCGGGTTTCATCCCGGAGCAACGCTCCAGATATTCCTTAGAAAAATACTGTACCGGCCTCATCGCAGCGCCTCCAGAGCTTTGGCGTCCTCGATATCCTGCGGCCGGCCGCTGCGGCGCTTCATTTTTATAAGGTCGGGGCGGGAAACGACGGGCAGCCTCTCCCCTCCCGCTTTCACGGTGACGGTATCCAGGCCGGCCAGGTCTTCCGTTATGATTATATCCACCAGCTCGGCGGGATTGGCCGGGTTCCAGAAGCTCCAGCCGATAAGGTTGCGTTTCTTTATATACTCCTCGCGGAAGGAGCAGACCTGTTCCGCCGTGACCGGCAGCCGGGACTCCAGCCCGGCCGCTTTAAGCGCTTTTTCGGCCCGGCCGAAATTGAGGGGGCTTATTTCCAGCACGATATCGAGGTCGACGGTGCCGCGCACCGCTCCGTGCAGCGCCACGGCGTAACCGCCGGCTATGGCGAATTTAACCTTTCCGGCCTTAAGCGCTTTTACGATCCTGTATATAAACATGGTATATACCTAGTATATACTGTTGGTTCTAAAAAATCAAGGACCGGCTTTCCGCCGCCGGGGCGGCGGCCTCCGCTTTCCGGGCTCAGGCGCCGAAGAAGATGCGGGCGATGAAGACGCCGGCGATTATCGCGGCCAGCTCGGAGAACAGGCCGGCCATCACGGTGTAGCGGGTATTGCGCACGTTCACCGCGCCGTAATAGACGGCTATGGTGTAGAAGGTGGTCTCGGTGGAGCCCTGGAAGGTGGCCGCCAGCCGGCCGGTGAAGGAATCCACGCCGTAATGGTTGAAGGCCTCTATCATCATGCCCCGCGCGCCGCTGCCGCTGAGCGGCTTCATGAAGGCGGTGGGCAGGGCGCCGACGAAATCGGTGCCGAAACCGAACAGGCCCAGGAATTTGCCGACGCCGGCCGTCAGTATGTCCAGCGCGCCCGATGCCCGGAACACGCCCACGGCCACCAGCATGGCCACCAGGTAGGGGATGATCCTGACGGCGACGTGGAAACCCTCTTTCGAACCCTCTACGAACTGCTCGTAGACGTTGACCCTCTTCCTCCAGGCGAGGAAGAGGAAGACGACTATGAAGAGGAAGAGGATGAAATTGCCGCCGAACGTGGAGAGCGCGGTTATGCGCCCGGCCGCCATATTGCTCATGCCCCATAGCAGCGCCCCTATGACCAGCGACAGCCCGCCGACATAGGCGACTATCACCGGCTGGAACAGGTTTATCCGCTGGGCGACGGAGACGAAGAACAGCGCGGCCATGGTGGAGAAGAAGGTCGTCAGGAGTATCGGCAGGAAGATGTCCGCCGGGTTGGCCGCGCCCATCGCGGCGCGCACGGCCATGATGGAGACCGGGATGAGCGTCAGGCCCGAGGTGTTGAGCGCGATGAACATGATCTGCGGGTTGGAGGCGGTCTCCTTGTCGGGATTGGCCTCCTGGAGCTGCTCCATGGCCTTTATGCCCAGCGGCGTGGCCGCGTTGTCGAGCCCCAGCATATTGGCGCTGATGTTCATCATCATCGAGCCGAAGGCGGGATGGTTGTCGGGCAGGTCGGGGAAGATACGGCGGAAGAACGGCCGCACCAGCCGCGTCATGACCGCGACGGCGCCGCCCTTCTCGCCTACCCGCATGATGCCCAGCCAGAGGGCCATGACGCCGATGAGCGTGATGGCGATGGTGACGCTGGTCTTGGCCATCTCGAAAGTGCTCTCGACTATCTTGACGAAAACATCGCGATCGGCGACGGTGAAGACCAGTCCGGGCAGCATGTCCATGTGGAAGTGCATGACATAACCCGTGAACCGGGCCAGCGCCACTATCAACGCCGTGAAGAAAAATCCCAACCAGATATAATTAAGCGTCACTTAATGTCCTCCGCCTTCGATCATTTCAAGCGCGTGCGGGATGAGGTCCAGCACGGCTTCGAGAGATTCTTTCACGGCCTTCGGGCTGCCCGGCAGGTTCAGTATCAGCGTGCGGCCGCGCAGGCCGCAGACTCCGCGGGACAATACGGCTTTCTTCGTTTTTTTGAGCCCTTCGGCGCGCATCAGCTCGGGCAGGCCGGGCACGGCGCGTTCTATGACGGCGAGCGTGGCCTCGGGCATCACGTCGCGCGGGCCGAAACCGGTGCCGCCGGTGGTGATGACGATGTCGGCCTTGAGCGCGTCGCAATAGTGGACGAGCCTGGCCTTTATGGCGGCGGCGTCGTCGGGGACTATATCGTAGGAGGCTACTTCGGCGCCGACGGTGCGGGCCAGTTCCGAGACCAGCGGCCCGCTGGCGTCCTCCGCTTCGCCGCGCGAGCAGCGGTCGCTGGAGGTCAGCACGGCGAGCTTAAATTTTTTCAAGGGAGTCCCCCGCGGCTATTTCGCCGCTCTCGATGACTTCGGCGAATATCCCCTTGCGGGGCATGATGCAGTCGCCGACCTGGTGATAGATGGCGCAATGGCTGTGGCATTCCTTGCCTATCTTGGAGATCCGCAGCACGGCCTTGGAGCCGGCCTTCAGGCGGTCGCCTATCTTCAGCGCCGCCAGGTCCAGGCCTTCGGTGGTTATGTTCTCGGCGTAGACGCCCGGGCGTATCTCCACGGTCGCGCCCTTGGCTCGGGAGTCGGCCATCTGCACGCGTATGCTCTCGATATCGAGCAGGCTCACCTGGCGTATGCCGGGAGCGGCGTGGGCGTCGCCCTCTATCCCCAGGTCCTTGAGCAGTATCGCCTTTTCGGCGCGCGACTTGGGCACGCCCTTGGCCTTGCTGACATTTATGGAATGTATCTTACCCATTGCGTTTATAGTGGCCGCTTTTGCCGCCCTTCTTCTCCAGCAGGCGGATATCCGTTATCTCGAGGTCCTGGGCGAACATCTTGCACATATCGTATATGGTCAGTGCCGCCGTCGAGGCGGCCACCAGCGCCTCCATCTCCACGCCGGTCTTGCCGGTGCAGCGGGCCTCCGCCGTTATCAGGACGCCGGACTTTTCCACCTTGAAATCGACGCCGACATAGTTGAGCGGCAGGTTATGGCAGAGCGGGATGAGGCCGGCGGTATTCTTGGCCGCCAGCACGCCGGCGAAGCGGGCCGCTTCGAGCACATTGCCCTTTGGCAATTTCCCCGCCTTGATAAGGCCGACTATTTTGGGGTTAAGTTCGATATAGGCCTGGGCGCGGGCTACGCGCTTAGTGTCTTTTTTGGAGCCGACGTCTATCATAAAATGCCTTAACCGCCTATACTGCTCATCTCTATGTGGCCGGAGCCGGGAGAGTCCTTGCGGTGATTAGATTTTACTAAAAATACCTTTTTTATATAGGAGGCCAGCGCCTCTTCGGGCGCGCCGCGGCGCAGCAGGGCCTTGAGGTCGTGCGTGGCCCCGGAGAAAAGACAGGGATAGACCTTGCCCGTGCTGTCCATGCGCACGCGGTTGCAGGCCCCGCAGAAATAGTCGCTGCGGCCGCTGATGAAACCTATTCTGCCGGCCGCGCCGCGCAGTTTATAAACCCTGGCCGGGCCGTCGGCCGCCGAAGGAGCCACGGCTTCCAGCGGGCCCAGCGCGTCCTCTATCTTACGCCGCGTCTCCGCGGTGGGCACCAGCGCGTCGCCCAGCCTGGCGGCCCGCTCATTGGTCGGATAGAACTCGATGAAGCGCACGGCCAGCGGGCGGTCCAGCGTAAGCCGCGCGAAATCGGCGGCCTCGGCGTCGTTCATGCGCCGCATAAGCACGACATTGAGCTTCACGCCGCGCGGCCACATCTCCAGCGCCGCCTCGACGCCGCGCCACACCTTGTCGAACGCGTCAGAGCCGGTTATCCTTTCGAAAACGTCCCGCTTGAGCGAATCCAGGCTGATGTTCACGCGGTCCAGCCCGGCCTCGCGCAGCGGCGCGGCCAGTTCCGGCAGCAGCAGACCGTTGGTGGTCAGCGCCAGCTCCTCCAGCCCCGGAATATCGCGCAGCATCTTCACCAGCCCGGCGATATTCTTCCTGACCAGCGGCTCGCCGCCGGTGAGGCGCACCTTGCGCACGCCCGCTTTCACGAAGGCGGCTACGGCACGGGCTATTTCCTCGTGGCGCAGCAGGTCCTCGTGACGGAGGAAGCCCCGCTTCTCCAGCGGGGTGCAGTAGACGCAGTTGAGATTGCACCTGTCGGTCAGCGACAGGCGCAGGTAATCTATTCTTCCCATGTCAGAAATTTAGCCTTGCCGCCCTTTTTTACCGCTCCGCCTTCGGGCACGGCGGTGAAGGCCCGGGCCCCGGCCAGCGCCAGTATGTCGGCCGAGCCGCTGTGGCCCAGCGGCGAGAGTGCGTGTTCCGCGCGGGTCTTCACCAGCGAAAGAGTCATCGCCCGGCGGGCCGTGCGCGGGTCGAATTTGGCCGCGCATGTCCCGTCGCGGAATTCTGGGCCGTGGTCCGGCCTGCCGGCCATTTTACGTATAGCGGGGCCGATATAGGCGAGATAGGCCAAAAAATTGGCCAGCGGATTGCCGGGCACGCCGAAGACCAGCCGCCGCCCCTTCACGCCGAAGAACATCGGCTTGCCGGGCCGCACGCGCACATTGTGGAACACCTTTTTCACGCCGAGGGACTCCAGCGTCCCCGGCACAAGGTCGTAGTCGCCCATCGATACGCCGCCGGAGACGACCGTGATATCGGACTTCAGCGCCCGGGCCAGGGCGGCGCGCAGTACCCGCGGCTCGTCCTTAACTATGACCGGTTCGGCGGAAACCCCGTCGCCGCGCAGCAGCGCCGAGAGCATCGGGCCGTTGCTGTTGTAGATGCCGAACCTGGGCCTGCGGGCGCCGGGCGGCACTATCTCGCCGCCGGTATTGACCAGCGCGACCGAC
>DNQL01000132.1 GCA_003500765.1 Elusimicrobiota bacterium
GACGGGGCCACCGGCGGAGCTACCGGCGGCAATACCGGCGGAGCCACCGGTGGCACGACCGGCGGAGCCACCGGCGGCAATACCGGCGGCAATACCGGCGGAGTGTCCAACTCCGCTACGGCCAAGGCCGACGACATACTCGGCCTCTACGGCCCTGCCATCACGCAGGCCGAGAACCGCTACAACGACATATACTCCAAGCGCGCCAACTGCACCTCCAGGACCTGCAGGGAGAACCTGCGCACCGCCGAGACGCAGCTGCAGCGCATGCGCGACCTGAATCGGGATGTCCGGGACCTCAAGGAACAGGCCTCACAGTCCGGCGCCGACCTTACTGCCATAGGAAATCAACTGGACAACAAGAGGCGGGACCTTGAAGACGCTCATTCCAGGTTCACGGCCGCCGCGGACATAGTGCGCGACCGCGAGGCCATCCCCAGCGGGTCCTCCAACAGCGGCAGCACCGGCGGCGCTACCGGNNCGCTACCGGCGGAAATACGGGCGGCGCTACCGGCGGAAATACGGGCGGCAACACCGGCGGAAACACGGACGGCAATACCGCCGCGCAGACCGAGCCGGCCGAGTGCTACAGGAATAGCAGCGGCTGCTCTACCGTGAGCGCGTTCTACCTGGTCCAGAGCTGGACCCCGATGAGCCCCACGACCTTCGCGGGCATCTATCCGGGCTCCGGCGTCATCGGCCGCGCGCAGGACCGCATCCACAGCAAGTACCGGGGGCAGAAGCTCTCCACCTCCCAGCGCGACAGCGTCTGCGAGACCGAGATAGGCGGGTTCATCGAGGGAGCCCTGTCCCTGGTAAACTTCCATACTCTCGGCACGGCCAAGAGCGACTGTAAGAAGAAGTTCTTCACGCCGACCTACAGCCTCGGCTTCAACAGGTCGGGCAATACTTCTTCGGGCGGGGACATAGTGGGGATGGAGCTCCCCAGGACGAGCAATGGCCAGTCTATAAAAAGATACCGGGGCGCCGGCAGGAGCAACTTCGGGGTGGAAGTGGAACTTGTCTGCAGCAAGAGCGCCAGCAACCTCTGGCAGGTCAATACCGTCTCCCTCAGGGTGGACAAGCCCGTCACTTACACCGAGTCGGTCGGTTTCACCCTCGGAGTCAGAGCCGAGGCCGTCAACGCCGGCATAACCATGACTTCCGCCACGGGCAGGACTATTCCTTACGGTGAGTGGAAGCGCGACGCCTACAGCGGCGGTATCTGCGGCAGCCAGGCGGACGGCAAGTAAGCGGGGCCGCCGGTCTAGCCCCGCCCCTTTCCGGGGGCGGGGCTTTTTTTTGTCTTTGTGGCCCGGGCCGGTAAATTCATATAATATGCCTGTGGGCCCCTAAGCCCTACCGAAAGTCACAGCAGGAGAACCCCTTACAATGCCCAAGCTCAAGAAGTCCGATTATCTCAAAGAGACCGTTCAGCACATCGATATCAAGAAGCACAATGTGGTCCCGCTGGTGGACGCCATGCGCGAGATGGCCTTCTCGGCCCGCGACCTGGCCCGCGCGGCCGACATATACCAGATGATGCTGGAGGACAAGAAATCCTCCGTGATCCTCTGCCTCGCCGGCTCGCTGTTCTCCGCGGGCCTCAAGAAAGTGGTCTATGACATGGTCAAGAACAACATGGTGGACGCCATCGTCTCCACCGGCGCCATCATCGTGGACCAGGACTTCTTCGAGGGCCTGGGCTTCAAGCATTACAAGGGTACCCCGTACGGTATAGACGACAATGATCTGCGCGACCTGCACATCGATCGCATCTACGATACGTTCATAGACGAGGACGAGCTGCGCATCTGCGACGATACGACCCGCAAGATCGCCGACTCCCTGGAGCCGCGCCCCTACTCCTCGCGCGAGTTCATCGAGGAAATGGGCCGCTACCTCTCCAAGCACGGCAAGAACAAGGAGAGCGTGGTGCTGGCCGCCTACGAAAAGCGCGTGCCGATCTTCGTGCCCGCCTTCTCCGACTGCTCGGCCGGCTTCGGCATGGTGGAACACCAGTGGAAGAATCCCGGCAACCACATGTCGATGGATTCGGCCAAGGACTTCCTTGAACTGACCAAGGTTAAGATAGAGGCCGGCGAGACCGGCATCTATATGATCGGCGGCGGCGTGCCTAAGAACTTCACGCAGGACACGGTGGTCGCGGCCGACATACTGGGCGAAGAGGCCCCGATGCACAAATACGCGGTGCAGGTGACCGTGGCCGACGCGCGCGACGGCGCCCTGTCCGGCTCAACGCTCAAGGAGGCCTCCTCCTGGGGCAAGGTGGAGACCACGTTCGAGCAGATGGTCTACGCCGAGGCGACCATAGCCATGCCGATAATCAGCGGCTACGGCTACCACAAGGGCGCCTGGAAGAACCGCAAGGCGCGCTGCTTCTCGGACTTCCTCAACAAGCAGCTGGTGAAGGCTTAAGAAGCGATACGGCTCCGGCCCCCGCGAGGGGGCCGGGCCTATTTCAAAGCAGGGGGAAAACAATGAAAAAGACTCTCTTTACTCTCATGGCGGTGCTGATGTCGGTTTCCGCGGCCTCGGCCTGGTTCGACGGCGGCGTGGGCCAGACCACCGGCCCCGACGGCTACGGCAAGACCGATATAAACCTGACCGTGGGCTCCGGCGAGATGTGGGTGCGCGGCGCCATGATGCGCCAGGACGCCGACGCCTACGCCGAGGCCTTCAATACCTATTCGCTCCGGATCGGCAACGACGCCGAACTTTATACCCTGGCCGGCGAGGCCGGCATTACCCCCAAGACCGGGTATATCGCCGGGACCGAATATTCCAGCATGTTCTTCGGCGGGGACCTTACGCTGTCGCTGACCCCTTCGTCCGGCGGCAAGGGCCGGCTCGCGGGCCCCAACATCAAAGTCGCCTCCGGCGGCGGCCAGGGCATAGCCCGCGTGGACGTGGGCGCCGGGCTGAAGCACACTCTCCATAAGACCGAGACCGCGACGGCCGAGAACAAGACCGACCAGACGGAGTTTTCCGTGTTCGCCGGGGCCAGCATCCTGATGGCCAGGGTGGGCGCCTCCTGGACCGGCTATAAGTACGGCGACAAAGACAGCGTGAGCAATGTCGGCACTATCAGCGGTCAGTCCCTGGCGTTGATAGGCGGCCTTCCCGAGTCCAGCGTCAACTTCCGCCTGGACCTGCCCGGTTACCCGATGGTCACGCCTTTTCTCTCTTACACGGCCACCAAGTACAAGGGCACGGTACAGGACACCGCCGCTTACACCGCCGGCGCCTATCTCGACCTCAACCTGGTCGGCGCCAACGTGATGTACCAGGTCTACGACGACGGCAGCGACAAGGATAATTACCTTTCGCTCTCCGCCGGCATCAAGTTCTGAAGTTTATAAAGCGACAAAAGGGGCCGGCGGCGTAGTGCCCTGTAAAAACCGTCCGGAGCTCCGAGCTTGCGTAAGCGCGAGGAGCGAGAGTCGGAAGGGCGAGCACGGTGTGCGAGACCCTGTTTTTTACAGGGCACTACGCTGACGGACCCGGAAGGATCCCGATTTTATGTATCAGAACCTCGCCGTCAAATACCGCCCCAAGGACCTCGACGAAGTCCTGGGCCAGGCCTCGGTCAAGACCACCATAGAGAACGCGGTAAAGCTGGGCCGCATCGCCCACGCCTACCTGCTCTTCGGCCCCCGCGGCTGCGGCAAGACGACGATAGCCCGCATACTGGCCAAGACGCTCAACTGCCACGCGCCGAAAGACGGCAAACCCTGCAATAAATGCGCCTCCTGCACTGAGATAGCCGAGAGCAAGTCGCTCGACGTGATGGAGATAGACGCGGCCTCGCACACGCAGGTGGACAAGGTGCGCGAGGTCATCATCGAGAACGTCGGCTTCGCGCCGTCGCGCGACAAGTACAAGATCTATATCCTCGACGAAGTGCATATGCTCTCCAACAGCGCATTCAACGCGCTGCTCAAGACCATCGAGGAACCCCCGCCCCATGTCGTCTTCGTCATGGCGACCACCGAGCAGTCCAAGGTGCCGGTGACGATAGTGTCCCGCTGCCAGGGCTTCCGTTTCCGGCCCATACCCGAGGACGAGATAATCCAGCGCCTGACCCATGTCGCCTCCAAAGAAAAGCTTAAGGCGGAGCCGGAGGCCCTGCGCCTTATAGCGCGCGCTTCGGGCGGGGCCATGCGCGACGCACTGACAATGCTGGACCGCGGCGCTTCGTTTTCCGGCGGAGCTGTGACGGCGTCCTCGGTCAGCGAACTGCTCGGCCATGCCCGCGAGGACCTGGTGGTCTCCGTGGCGAAAGCGGTCATTAACCGCGACGCCGCCGCCCTTCACGCCGCTTTCGAGAAGCTAAACGGCGAAGGCTACGACCCCATCGTCGCGCTGCGCGACCTGCGCAACCTCTTCTCCGAGGCTTTCTTCGCCGCCCAGGGTTTCGCTCCCTCGGCTTCCCCGGCCGCGAAAGAACTGGCCGCCGCCGGCGCTTCGCCCATCGCCCTGGCCAAGCTCTCGCGCAAGCTCAACCCGGTGCTCGAGGAGATACGTTTCTCCGATATGCAGGCCGTGGCCGCCGAGATAGCCCTGTTCACCCTGATAGACGCCCCGCTGGACCTGGAGAACCTGGTGCGCAGGCTGGAGGCCGTGGAAGGCGGCTCCGCCGAGGCGCCTCCCGCCCGCCCCGCGGAAAAAAAAAGCCCTGAAATAGCCCCGCGCCCCGCGGCATCAGCGGGGGACACCATGCGGC
>DNQL01000120.1 GCA_003500765.1 Elusimicrobiota bacterium
GCTGGCGCAGGCCCTCTCGCTTTTCGCGGCCTCCGCCGCGGGCCTGCTGCCGGAGCGCTGGGCCTTCCCCTGCCTGGCGGCGGCCATGATAGTCTATACCGTGTCCGGCAACCTGGCCGGACCGCCCTGGGCCGCGCTGATGGGAGAATATCTTCCCGCCTCGCGCCGCGGGGCCTTCTTCGGGTTCCGCAACCAGGTCGTCGGAGTGACCTTTTTCGCGGCCAGCCTGGCCGCGGCCAAGTTCCTCAAGTTCTATCCCGGCGTCGCCGCCTTCTCGGCGCTGTTCGCCGCGGCCGGTGTTTTCCGGCTGCTCTCCTTCCGTTTCATCGGCGGCATGTACGAGCGCCCGTCGGGCTGCCATATGCCCCGGCCCGCGTCGGCCGGCCCCGCCGTCCCGCGGGACCCGTCGCTCACCCCGTTCCTGCTCACTATCTTCGCCGCGATGTTCTCGGTCTTTCTCGCCGCGCCCTATTTCAGCGTGTACCTGCTCAGGGACCTGGAATACGGCTATGTCCGCTACATGATAGTGATGACCTCGGGCCAGATAACCACTTACATGGTGATGAGGCGCTGGGGCTGGCTGGCGGATTCTTTCGGCAGCGTGCGCGTGCTGCGCTTCGCCTTCCTGGCCATACCGCTCATCCCCCTGCTCTGGGCGCTGGCGCCGTCCTTCTACTGGCTGATGGCGGTCGAGCTCTTCTCGGGGATAGTCTGGGCGGCCTACGGCATGGGGACCAACAATTTCATCTATGAACTGGGGGGGACTTCGCTGCGGGCGCGCTATAACGCGCTTTTCGGTTTTACCGCCTGCCTGGGCCAGTTCGCCGGCGCGCTGGCGGGCGGGTATCTTTACGGTTCGCTTCCGGGAGAGGCGTTCATAACGCTGCTCTACATCAGCGCCGGCCTGCGGCTGGCCGCGATAATACCGTTCTTCCGCGGGGTGAGGGAGCGCGACGTGCCCGGCGGGCACAGGCCCGGCTTCCTGCTGGCCGCCATCGGCTTCCGCTCTATCGACGTTTACCCCGCTCCCCCGAAGAAGTGACGGCCGGCTTTATCGTCCTGACCGCGCGGGCGTGGTTGTAGACGCGCCGCAGGTCGCCCTGGGGGCCGAAGTACGAGGGATACTCGGCGGGGTTGCCGCTCTTGGGGTCGCTGCGCTGCGCGCCCGCGCCGTGGGCGTCGGTCAGCCGGCCCCGCATCATGCCCCTGGCTTCGCCGAAGGCGATATAAATGGCGTGAGCGGCGGGTTTTATCCCGTCGAGGTGGGTGGTCCCGGTCCAGAAATAAGGGAAGTCCCTGCCGCCGTCGGGCCCTTCGATCTCCGATATCGGGAACAGCGGGCTTATGGACGCCCCGCCCGTGGCCTGCGGCGAGCGCGAATAGTCGACGATAGTGTGCAGTTCCTTGGCGCTGGGCAGTCTCCAGTCCCGGTAGCCGCCGGTGCGGGAGTTCTTGGCGTAGTCCAGCGCCCCCGCCCAGTCCAGTCCTTCGCCGGAATCCTCTTTCTCCCACATCAGCCCCGTCGAAAGATCCGATATCGTGCCGTCGCCGTTATCGGCGAAGCGGTTGGCGCCGTAGCGCGTGTCGCCGCTGACCAACCGGAAATACATGCGACGCCGCTCACCGGTGCGAGGGTCCAGCCTGGGATAGCCCTTTATCCGCCCGTCCAGGAAGTTGACGCCGAAGATAGCCTCGTCCTTGCCCATGGTCCTGCCGGTGTATACGGTGGAGGTCCAGGTCTGCGCGTCTATCTGGCGCTCGCCTCTGGCCGCGTCGCCCAGCGGCTGGCGGAAGTAGCGCGTGTCGATGAAGGGGCGCACCGCGCGCGCGCCGCGAGCCTGGCCTGTGAAGAGGATGAGCGAATAAAGCTCCTTCACGGTGGGCACGCGCCAGTCGCGCCTGCCTCCGAGCCGGGAATCCTTCGCCTTGGCCCGGGCCTCTTCGGGCGTCATCTTCTCTCCCATGTCCCTCTCCCAGGTCAGGCCGGTCACCAGGTCGGTTACGGTGCCGTCGCCGTTGTCCTTGTAAACGGGAGGGTTGTAGCGGTAATGGGCGTCCTGGCCGTAGAAGGCGGAGGAGTAGGGGGGCTTTTTTATTTCGGAATCCGCGTCGTAATAATTGACGACGCCGGTGTGTACGACTTTATACCACGGCTCTTCCGGCGCAGCCGGCCGCTGGTGCTGGGCGGGCGCAGGCGAGGCGGCCAGCAGGGCCGCGGAGAGAGTAATTGATATTCTTAAGCTGCTCAAAATCAGTCGTTCCGTCGCGGGGGCCGCGTCGGGCTTCAGGAATCCCAGTAAGCTTCTTCCAGGCTGGCCTCGCGCTCGGGCAGGCCGCGCGCCAGGCGTGGGGAGTTCTGGGCCAGTACCTCGTAACTGACGCGGTTGGCGTACTTGGCTATCTGCGCCAGCGAGGAATAAGTCAGGGAATTTTCCAGGTTCTTGGGGGAATTGGGGACCTTGGCGTGATGGTACTTGCGCGCCCCCATGTCGTGCAGCAGGGCCGCCAGCGCCCCGTCGCCGGCGCCGTTGGTGTTCTTGATGACGCCGGGGCCGCCCATGAAGGGGTTGATGTGGGTGTAGATGCGCAGCGGGCTGGCGCAGTCGGACTTGCGCATGGGGCGGCTGAACTCGAACTTATTATATTCGGATATGGATTTGCTGTGCAGTTCGTAGGTGGTCCGCCTGGCGAATTTTTCGTCCACCCAGCCCGCCAGGTAAAGCCCGTGCTCTCCCACCGTCAGCAGGACCAGGTCGGCCAGGTCCAGCGCTTTGTCGGCGGCAAGCAGCGGGTCCTTCTCGCCGGTCAGGGCCAGCGCCTCCTGGTCGTTCATCGCGACCACCGAAACGTATTTCTCTATGAAACCGCGGAAAAAGTCCCGCCCGGAGCCGATGAGCGAAGCGGTGCCAAGCGTCATTACCACGGGCACCCTGGCCTTCAGCGCCAGGTCGCAGGCCCGGACCGTGGCGGCGAATATGGGGTCCTTTTCCTCGCGCAGGAGGTAGGCCGAGATCAGCAGCGCCGGGGCCTTCTCTATGACTTCGGCGGGAACGGACCCCGGGGCGAAGTCGTTCATGCAGCCCTTGCTGATGCCGAAGGTGCGCTCGCCGTCGGGAGTGACGAAGCACATGGCGCGCCCCATCGGGTTGTCGGAAGGCTGCAGCCAGGACAGGTCCACCTTGGAGCTGGTGTTGCGTATGTACTTGAAGGCGTAGTCGCCGACCGTGATGTTGCGCTTGATGGCGCCGAGCGCGATGGAACGCTCGTCGGAGAGAGTGGAATAGTTGTGCAGTGTGTTGCCGACCGAGCCGCCGGCGAACTCGCCCCTTATGCGGCCGCCGCCCTTGAGCTCCAGGTAGATCTCCTCGGCGTCCTTATCGGCCAGTATCCGCGATTCGCCTTTCTTGAGCCCGTGCCTGGCCAGGAATTCGGGTTCCACGCCGCACTCGATGTCCACCAGGAGCTGGTCGATGCCGACCAGGTGGAAGGGCTCGGCTATGTAATGGGGGTCGGCGATCTCCCTCCCCTTTTCGGTGACGGGGAAGTAGTGCTTGTTCTTTCTTTTTCCCGGAAATTTCATCTTGATGTCTAGGTTCTCCTTATATGATACAAAGTTGCGGGGCGGCGGGGTAAGCGGCCGCCCGGCGGCCGGCTTTTTTGTATCATGAAGAGGACGGAACGCCCTATGACTATCCGGAAAAAGACCTTCCTGGCCGGCGCCGCCGGGCTTCATTTACTGGCAGCCCCGTCCTGGGCCTGGCCGCCGCCCTCGGCGGCCGAGAAATCGGCCGACCGCCTGATCACCGGCTTCGGCGCCGTACTGGCTTTTTCGGAGCAGATAAACCCGGAGCCCCGGTCGGCCGCCTCTGAGAAAGAGAAGTTCTTCGCCGCGCTCCGGGAGGGGCGCGTCTATGAGCCGCAGTTCCGGTATTCCCCTTTTCCCCCGAGAGCCCTTAAGGAAATACCCGTTCTTGAAAAAACGAGTGCCGGGTCCGGCCCCTACGCCGCTTTCATCGAGGAAGCCCGTTCGCAGCAGCTCGCCAAGGCCGCGCTGCTGCAGGCGCGCGGCGCGGAAAGTTTTCCCGCGCTCAGCGCGGCGCTTTTTCCCCTGCCTTCGGCCGCCGAAATCGTTGCGGCGGAGAAGACCCTGGCGGAACTCGGTTACAGGCCGCCGGAGCCGCCGGCGGAGCTAAGCGACCGGGAGATGGCGGAGGAACTTTCCCGGGCCCTGGCGGCGGCGGGCCTGGCCGACTGGAAAACGCATATTTCCTCCCGGATGAGCGCTTCGGCGTCGGTAACGCCCGGCGCGCGCCGCGTCAATATAAGGAAGGGGCGCCGCTTCTCCCGTGGCGAGGTGAAAAGACTTGTCCTTCACGAGATAGGGGTCCACGCCCTGCGCGCCGAGAACGGCTACGCCATGCCGCTGGGGATATTCCGCCTGGGGCTGGAGGGCTACCTGGAGACCGAGGAGGGGATGGCGGCCTATAACGAGTGGAGCGCCGGCATCGATGAGGGGCTGCGTCTTTTCGCCCTGCGCGTGCTGGCCGTGGACTGGGCCGCGCGCCTGCCTTTCTCCGGAGTGTTCTCCGGCCTCACGGACCGCGGAGTGCCCCCCGAACTCGCCTGGACCATAACCCAGCGCGTTAAGCGCGGCATGACCGACACCGGCCTCCCCGGCTGCTACGGCAAGGACGTGGCGTATTTCCGCGGCTACCTGGCGGTACGGGATTTCATGGAGAAGGGCGGCTCCTGGGACGAGCTGATGCGCTACGGCAAGGTCTCGATAAGCCACCTGCCCGCGCTGCGCGCCCTGGCCGGCGGCGGGGGAAAATGACGGGTCCGGAAGCCAAACTTTTTTTCGGCTGGCTGTCGGTGGCGATGATGCTGCTGTCGCGGGCCGGATATATCACCGACATAATCCGGGGACGCACGCGTCCTCATATGTTCTCCTGGTTCATCTGGGGCGTTATTTCGGTCATCGGCTTCGCGGCGCAGGCGGCCGAAGGCGCCGGGCCGGG
>DNQL01000274.1 GCA_003500765.1 Elusimicrobiota bacterium
CGGCCGTGCCCATGCTGGTCAGCGCGCCGCTGCTGACGGGCGAGCCGCTGCCGGTCACGCCCGAGCAGGCGCTGGAGTGCTTCCAGGTCTCCGGCGCGGCCCTGCTGGCCATCAACAACTTCCTCGTTACGCCCGTTTAAGGAACTGAAATGAAAATCACCATAGTGACCGTGGTCCTCAACTCCCGCAAGACCGTCGAGGACTGCATGCAGAGCGCGCTCGGGCAGAACTGGACCGAACTTGAATATATTTTGGCCGACCGCGGCTCCACCGACGGGACGCTGGACGTCATAAAGCGCTACCAGAACCGCTTTACCAAGTTCATCCAGCTCAAGGGCGACGATTACTACACGGCTTTGAACAAGTGTCTTTCGGCCTCCACCGGGGACATCATCGCCGTGCTGCCGCCCGACAGCTTCTACACCGACCGCAACACCGTCGCCAACGTGCTGCGCACCATGGCCGCCAAGCGCCGCGACTGCCTCTACGGCGACATGGTCTATATCGCCACCGACTCGCAGCGGCCGCTGCGCTACTACAAGGCCGGCGAGTACGACCGCTATAACTTCGAGAACGGCTGGATGCCGCCGCTGCCGGTGTTCTTCATCCACCGGGACCTTTTCCGGAAGTTCGGCTACTTCGCCACCGACTACAAGCTGCGCGCGGACTACGAGCTGGTGGCGCGGTTCCTCTACAAGAATTACGCCACCACCTGGTACATGCCCGAGGTGCTGGTGAAGATGCGCTACGACGACACCAAGAAGTCTTTCGGCTGGTGGGTGGCGCGCACCCGCGAGGATTACCGCGTGCTCAAGGAGTACGGCCTGGGCGGCGTGGTCGCCGTGCTGATGCGCAACCTGGCCAAGCTGCCGCAGTTCTTCCGCAAGCCCAAGGCCGACGACCGGGTGCTGGAGACGCGCTGGTAATTAAAGGAGGACATCGTGAAAGGCATCATACTCGCCGGCGGGTCCGGCACAAGGCTTTACCCGGTCACCATGCCGGTCTGCAAGCAGCTATTGCCGGTATACGATAAGCCGATGATCTATTACCCGCTCTCGGCGCTGATGCTGGCCGGCATACGGGAGATACTCATAATCTCCACGCCGCAGGACCTGCCGCGGTTCAAGGCCATCTTCGCCGACGGCTCGCGGTGGGGCCTTAAGCTCTCCTACGCCGAGCAGCCCCGGCCCGAAGGCCTGGCCCAGGCGCTGATCATCGGCGAGGAATTCATCGGCGACGATACCGCCTGCCTGGTGCTGGGCGACAATATCTTCTACGGCCACGGCCTGCCCGAGGCCTTCCGCAAGGCGGTGGACTCCGCGTCGGCCGGCCAGGCGACCGTCTTCGGCTATTACGTCAACGACCCGGAACGCTACGGCGTGGTCGATTTCGACAAGGACGGCAAGGCCCTCTCCATCGAGGAGAAACCGGCCAAACCTAAATCGAATTACGCCGTCACCGGCCTGTATTTCTACCCCAAAGGCGTAGCGGCCGCGGCGCGCGCCATAAAGCCGTCCGCCCGCGGCGAACTTGAGATAACCGACCTTAACAAGGTCTACCTCGCGGGCGGGACGCTGAAAGTGGAGCTGCTGGGACGCGGCTACGCCTGGCTGGACACCGGCACTTTCGACAGCCTGCTGGAGGCGGGGGATTTTATCGCCACCGTCGAGAAACGGCAAGGACTCATGATCGCCTGCATAGAGGAGATCGCCTACGCGCAGGGCTGGATAGACCGGGAAGCGCTGCTCAAGATGGCCGAGGGCCTGAGCAAGAACAGCTACGGCGCCTACCTGCGCAAAGTGGCGGACGGCGACTGATGCCTTTCGAATTCGAGAAACTCTCGCTCGAAGGAGTGGTGCTCGCCAATCCCCGCGTTTTCCCCGACGACAGGGGCTGGGCCATGGAGTCGTTCAAGCGCGGTGATTTCATAAAGGCCGGCATCCCCGGCGATTTCGTCCAGGACAACCACTCAAGGTCCGCCAAGGGCGTGCTGCGCGGCCTGCATTTCCAGCGCGGAGCGGCGGCACAGGGCAAGCTGGTCCGCTGCGTGCGCGGCGCCATACTCGACGTCGGCGTGGATATACGCCGGGACTCGCCCACCTTCGGCAAGTGGCTGGCCGTGGAACTGAGCGAGGCTAACGCCCGCGTGGTCTATTTCCCCGTCGGTTTTGCCCACGGCTTCCTGTCGCTGGCCGAAGGGACCGAGGTGCTCTATAAATGCACCGCCGAATATTCACCGCCCGACGAGGGTGGGATACGCTGGGACGATCCCCAGGTCGCCGTGGACTGGGGCAACGCCGCGCCGATACTCTCGCCGCGCGACGCCGCCCTGCCCCCGCTCAAGGACGCTAAATTCTGATGCGCGTTTTCATCACCGGCTCAAAAGGCCAGCTCGGCTCGGAATTCATCCGCTTTTTCGATAAGAACGGCTGGCAATATATAGCGGCCGACCTGGATACGCTGGATATCGCCGACGGAGACGCCGTCCTGAAGGCGGTAATGCCCTGCCGTCCCGGCCTCATCATAAACTGCGCCGCCTATAATTTGGTGGATAAAGCCGAGTCCGAGCCTAAGCCCGCCTGGGATGTCAACGCCGAAGGCGTGCGCAACCTGGCCTTCGCCGCCCGGCAGCTCGAATCCAAGCTGGTCCACTTCGGCACCGATTACGTTTTCGACGGGGAGAAGCGCGCCCCTTACGTGGAGACGGACCCCGTCAACCCTCTCAATGAATACGGCCGGTCCAAGCTCAAGGGCGAGGAGTACGCCCTGGACTGCCCAGGCTCGCTGGTGCTGCGGCTGAGCTGGGTTTACGGGCGGGGGACGCAGAACTTCATCCATAAACTGCTGGGCTGGGCGGAGAAGCCCGGCCCTCTGCGCGTCCCTGAGGACGAGGTATCGGTGGCTACGTTCGCCGGCGATATAGTCGACGCGGTAATGGTCGCCCTGCGGGAAGGAGTGACCGGCCGCTGGCATCTGTCGGGCGGAGAGCCGTGTTCCCGTTACGATTGGGCCCGTGCAGCTCTTAAAGCCTACCGCGTGGAAAAAGAAATACTTCCCGCTAAAATGGCCGATTTCGGCCTCGCCGCCCGCCGGCCCGGCTATTCGGCCATGTCCAACGCGGCGCTATGCGGACAGCTCGGAGTCAAGCTGCCTCATTGGCGCGAATCCATGGAGAAATTCATCAAGGAGAACAAATGAAGACGCTACTTGTAACCGGCGGCGCCGGATTTATCGGTTCCAATTTTGTGCGCTATGTCCTGGAGGAGTCCGGATTCAAGGGCCGCATCGTCAACCTGGACAAGCTGACCTACGCGGGCAACCCCGAGAACCTGGCCGACATAGCGCGCAAGTATAAGGACCGCTATGTCTTCGTCAAAGGCGATATCTGCGATTTCGCTCTGCTCGGCCGGCTTTTCAAAAAATACAACTTCGACGCCGTGGCCCATTTCGCCGCCGAATCGCACGTGGACCGCTCCATCTTCGGCCCCAAGGATTTCGTCGAGACCAATATCCACGGCACCTTCGCGCTGCTGGAATCCGCCCGCTCGGCCTGGGCCGGCCGCAAGGACGTCCGGTTCCACCATGTCAGCACCGACGAGGTTTACGGTTCGCTGGGCGCGACCGGCAAGTTCAAGGAGACCACGCCCTACGACCCGCGCAGCCCGTATTCCGCGTCCAAGGCCTCATCGGACCACCTGGTCCGCGCCTACCATCATACCTACGGCCTGCCGGTGACCATATCGAATTGCTCCAATAACTACGGGCCTTATCACTTTCCCGAAAAGCTCATCCCGCTGGTGATACTGAACGCGATGGAGGGGAAACCCCTGCCCGTTTACGGCGACGGCAAGAACGTGCGCGACTGGCTTTACGTCGGGGACCATTGCGCGGCCATCTGGCGTATATTGACCAAAGGCCGCTCCGGCGAAACTTACAATGTCGGCGGCGACTGCGAGATGAAGAACATCGACGTGGTGAAGTGCGTCTGCGAGGCGCTGGAGGAACTCCTGCCTTCCCCGGAGAATCCCGCCCTCAAAGGCAAGAATTACGAGGACCTCATAACCTTCGTCAAAGACCGCCCCGGCCATGACCGCCGCTACGCCATAGATTTTTCAAAGATAAAGCGCGAGCTGGGCTGGCGGCCCTCGGTGGACTTCGCCGGCGGCATGCTGCGCACCGTGCGCTGGTACCTGACCAATCCGGGCTGGGTGCGCAACGTCAAGACCGGCGCCTACCGCAAATGGCTCAAAAGGAACTATTCCCGGCCATGACCTCCAAGCGCGAGACCGTGCTCATCACTGGCGCGGCGGGCTTCATCGGCTGCCGGGTGGCGGCGCGCCTGCTGGATTCCGGTTATAAAGTCGTCGGCCTGGAGCGGCCCGGCTGCGACCTGTTCCGGGTGAAGCGCCTTCTGCCCCGCATGAAAGTCTACCGCCTGGCCGGCGAAAAAGCCGCCTCCGTCCTGCGCAAAGAGAACGTCGACGGCGTTATCCATCTGGCCACCTATTACCGCAAGCGCCACGCCCCGGCCGACGTGGGGCCTATGATGCGCACCAATATCGAGATGCCCTCCCTGCTGCTGGAAGCGGCCGTCGCCGCCGGCGTGAAGTGGTTCATAAACACCGGTACCTTCTTCGAATGCGCCCTGCCCGCCCGCGGCCCTCTCAAAGAAACGGCGCCCCTGGCCCCGTGGAATCTCTACGCCTCCACCAAGACCGCTTTCGACGGCATACTTAAGACCTATGCCGCCTCCGGCGCCATGAAAGCGATGACAGTGCGGCTTTTCTCGCCCTACGGCCCCGACGACAATCCGGATAAGGTGATCCCGTACCTGGTCACATCACTCCTGCGCGGCGCGCCGGTGCGTCTTTCCGGCCCGGGACAGAAACTCTCTTTCACTTACGTCGACGATATCGCGGAAGCCTACCTGCGGGCTGTTAAAAAAGCCGGTCGCCTGCTCAGGCATGAGACGGTCAACGTGGGCGCCGCCCGCAGTTATGACGTGAGGGAAGTGGTGTCCGTCCTGGAGTCCGTCTCCGGCATGAAACTAGCCGTATCCGGCCCGGCCGCCGGTCCCGCCGTCCGCCCCGCTCCGCCGGTAGTGGCGGACCTGCGCAAAGCGAAGGCCCTCCTCGGCTGGCGTCCGCGGCACGATATACGCCGGGGACTCGAACTTACTTTCCGGGCATACGTGAAGAAGAGGTGCTGAAAATGAAAGCTGTTATACTTGCCGGTGGTATGGGAACGCGCTTGAGCGAAGAGACGGACCTCAGGCCCAAGCCTATGGTGGAGATCGGCGGCAAACCGATGCTCTGGCACATCATGAAGACCTACTCCCATTACGGGATAAACGATTTCGTCCTGTGCCTGGGCTACAAGGGCTACATGATCAAGGAGTATTTCGCCAATTACTTCCTCCATCAGGCCGATGTTACCATCGACATGAAAA
The DNA here is from genome assembly GCA_003500765.1 of Elusimicrobiota bacterium. Lineage (GTDB taxonomy): Bacteria > Elusimicrobiota > Elusimicrobia > Elusimicrobiales > UBA9959 > UBA2231. The sequence goes on from DNQL01000274.1 coordinate 5,450, forward strand.
AGAACTGCATGGACATCCATCACTGCAAAGCGGAACCCTGGAAGGTTACACTGGTGGATACTGGTCTCAATACCATGACCGGCGGGCGCATACGCAATGTGCGCGACTATATCGGCGACAAGACCTTCATGCTTACCTATGGGGACGGACTGGCCGACGTCGACATCAAGAAGTTACTGACTTTCCACCGCAAGCATGGCCGGCACGCCACCGTTACGGCCATTCAGCCGAAGGGGCGCTTCGGGGCCATAGAAATGGACGAGAAGGGCGCGGTCGAGGCCTTCCAGGAGAAACCGCAGGGCGACGGGGCCTGGATAAACGGCGGGTTCTTCGTCCTGGAGCCCGAGATCTTCGCCCACCTGCATGACGACTCTGACATTTGGGAGCGCAAGCCCCTGGCCAAGCTCGCTTCCTCCGGGCAGTTGCGCGCCTATCGGCATGACGGCTTCTGGCAGTGCATGGATACTCTGCGTGAGAAACAGGAACTGGAAAAACTATGGGACAGCGGCACCGCTCCGTGGAAAAAATGGAAATGAAGAACTTCTGGGCGGGAAAAAAAATCTTTCTGACGGGCCATACCGGCTTTAAGGGGGCCTGGCTTTCGATCTGGCTGGACTCCCTCGGCGCGCGGCTTACGGGTTACGCCCTCAAGCCCCCGACCGATCCCAGCCTTTTCGACCTGTGCCGTCTCAACACCAGGATGCGCTCCGTTATAGGCGATATCCGCGACGCCGGGAAGCTGCGAAGGGCCGTGCTCGACGCCGCGCCCGAGATAGTCATCCATATGGCCGCTCAACCGCTGGTGCGCGAATCCTACCGCGTTCCCGCCGAGACTTTCGAGACCAATGTCATGGGCACGGTCAATCTGCTTGAGGCCGTGCGTTCCTGCCTCTCGGTAAAAGCCGCGGTCAACGTTACCACCGACAAGTGCTACGATAACCCGGAACGCAACCGCGCCTTCCGCGAAGACCGGCCGCTGGGCGGATTCGACCCCTACTCGAGCAGCAAGGCCTGCTCCGAACTGGTGACCGCGGCCTACCGCAATTCCTTCTTCAATCCGAAGGATTTCAAAACCCACGGCGTAGCCCTGGCCTCCGCCCGTGCCGGCAATGTAATAGGCGGGGGGGACTGGGCCGCCGATCGGCTGATACCCGATATCATCCGCGCCGCGCTCAGGGGCGAGAAGGTGCGCATACGCAATCCGCGCGCCATACGCCCCTGGCAGCATGTGCTGGAGCCGCTCTCGGGCTACCTGCGGCTGGCTGAAAAACTCTATACACACGGCCCCAAGTACGCCGAGGCCTGGAACTTCGGTCCCGACGCCGGCGACGCCAAAGACGTGGAATGGCTTGCTAAGCGCATGTTCAGCCGTTGGCCCGAGGCGCCCGGCTACCAGATAGATAAAGGCCCGCATCCGCACGAAGCGAAGTTCCTGCGGCTCGATTCCTCCAAGGCCCGCAAGCGTCTGGGTTGGAAGCCGCGCTGGCGGGTGGGTCAGGCCATAGACAGAATAATAGAGTGGACCCGCGCTTACCAGTCCGCTTCGGACATGCGCGCAGTCTGCCTGGAACAGATAACGGAGTACTACAAATGACCGAACAAGAGACCAAAGCCCGCAAGGAAATCTTCAGGAAAGTTTCCGCTTACTACAAGCGGTTCCACGGTAAGCCCGCCTTTAAGCCCGGGGAGAGCTTCGTCAATTACGGCGGCCGAGTTTACGACGACAAGGAAATGGTGGCACTTACCGATACGGCCCTCGATTTCTGGCTGACCTCGGGCCGCTACTGCGCCGACTTCGAGAAGCAGCTGGGCCAGTATCTCGGCGTTAAATACGTTTCGCTAGTCAATTCCGGCTCTTCCGCCAACCTTGTGGCCTTCATGGCCCTCACTTCGCCCAAGCTGGGCGCCCGCCGGATAAAGCCCGGTGATGAAGTGATAACCGTCGCGGCGGGTTTTCCTACCACGGTGACTCCGATAATACAGTATGGCGCCATACCCGTCTTCGTAGACGTGGAGCTGCCCTCGTACAATATCGACGCGGCCCGGTTGGAAAAGGCCCGCTCCGGGAAGACCAAAGCCGTCATGCTGGCCCATACCCTCGGCAATCCCTTCGATATCGCCAAGGTGAAGAGGTTCTGCGACAGGCACGGCCTCTGGCTTATCGAGGACAACTGCGACGCGCTGGGCTCCCGCTATAAGCTTAACGGCAAATGGGGCTATACCGGCACTTTCGGCCATATCGGCACGTCCAGCTTCTACCCGCCGCATCACATGACCATGGGAGAGGGCGGCGCGGTCTATACCAATGACCCGCTGCTTAGGCGGCTGATCGAATCCTTCCGTGACTGGGGCCGCGACTGCTGGTGCCCGTCGGGAAAGGATAATACCTGCGGCTGCCGCTTCACCCGCAAATACGGCGAACTCCCGCTCGGCTACGACCATAAGTACGTCTATTCCCATTTCGGCTATAACCTCAAGGCCACCGAGATGCAGGCGGCCATAGGTCTGGCTCAGCTCAGGAAATTCCCCGGTTTCGTCGAGGCGCGCAAGCGCAACTGGACCCGTCTCAGGAAGGCCCTGCAGCCTCTTAAGAACACCCTGCTGCTCCCCGAGCCCGCCACCGGCTCAGATCCTAGCTGGTTCGGTTTCCTGATAACGGTCCGCGAAGAGGCGCCCTTCACCCGCGACCAGATGGTTCGGCACCTGGAACGCAATAAAGTCCAGACCCGCATGCTCTTCGCCGGGAACCTTGTCAAACATCCGTGCTTCGATGAGATGCGTAAGGCGGGCAAAGGCTACCGGGTCGTGGGAAAACTGCCCGGGACCGACGCCATACTTAGCCGTACCTTCTGGGTCGGCGTATACCCGGGTATGACCGCCGCGATGATAGACTATATGGCGGCAAAGATAAGGGAGTTCGCCGAAAAATAAAATGCCTTTCGAGAAAAAAGAGACCATAATTCCCGGCTGTTTCGAGCTGATACCCCGCGTCCACTCGGACGAGCGCGGCCTTTTCGTCAAGACGTTCCACGACGAGGACTTCCAGTCTTTGGGCCTTGAGACGGATTTCAGAGAGGAGTATTATTCGTTGTCTAAAAAAGGCGTGCTGCGCGGACTTCATTTCCAGAAGCCGCCGCACGACCACGCGAAGGTCGTGTATTGCGCGCGGGGCGGGGTCTTCGACGCGGTGCTGGATCTGCGGCGCGACTCGCCTTCCTTCGGCCGGCATTTCTGCGCCGAACTCCGCGCGGAAAAAGCCAATATGATCTATGTCCCCAAAGGGTGCGCGCACGGTTTTTACGCTCTCTCCGACGAGGCGGCGCTTTTCTATAAGGTGACCTCCGTCCACGCTCCGGACTCCGACAGCGGGATACTCTGGAATTCGGCCGGCATCCCCTGGCCCGACCGGAACCCGCGGCTTTCCGCGAGGGACGCCGGTTTTGAGACCTTAGAACAGTACCGCGTCCATCCCGCTTTTTAGGCCCCGTATGAAGATCGTCTTCCTCGGCACCAATGGCTGGTACGACACCGCCACGGGTAATACCGTGTGCGCGCTGATAAAGACGCGCCGCTACGACATCGTGCTCGATGCCGGCAACGGGCTCTACAAGCTGGACCAGTATTGCGACGGGAAGAAGCCCGTTTTTATCCTGCTTAGTCATTTTCACATCGACCATATCGCCGGACTGCATACGCTGGTCAAATTCAAGTTCAAAAAAGGCCTGACCATCTGCGGTCAGCGCGGCACCCGCCGCATCCTTAAAAAGTTCGTCGGCAGGCCGTTCACCGTGCCGCTGGAAAAGTTGCCCTATCCCGTTAAAATACTGGAACTGCCGTCGGAGGGAGACCGGCTCCCTTTCCGCGTTAAGACGCTGCCGCTGGTCCACGCCGACCCGGTGCTGGGCTTCCGACTGGAGCTGGAGGGGAAAACCGTTACCTACTGCACCGACACCGGCTACTGTCCCAACGCCCTGGAACTGGCCCGCGGCACCGGCGCGCTGATAACCGAGTGCGCCCACCTGCCCGGCGAGACCAATCCCCTCTGGCCGCATTTCAACCCCGAGACCGCCGCCCGCCTGGCCAAAGAAGCCGGCGCCAAAAGACTTATACTGACCCATTTTTCCGCCGAGCGCTACCACAAGCCCGGCCTGCGGGCCATGGCCCTCCGAATAGCGCGGCGCGCCTTTCCCGGCACAGTGGCCGCCCGGGACGGCCTGAGCATTTCCCTGTAGTCTTTTTTTACCTTTCCGGCCTTTTGCTATAATATAGATATCAATAACGGGCGTGGGCCCGTCGTTTTTCATTATATCGCCGTCAGCGGTCTATGGAGGCAACTTCGGATGAAAAAGGCGCTTATTACGGGCATCACAGGCCAGGACGGCTTCTATCTCGCGGAACTCCTTCTCGGCAAAGGCTATGAAGTCCACGGACTGCGCCGCCGTTCCGCTTCCCATAATACCGCCCGCATAGACCATATCTGCGACCTGGCCAACCCCGGGGCCTCCAAGGTCAAGCTGCATTACGGCGACCTGACAGATTCCACCAACCTCACCCGCGTCATATCGGAGATAAAGCCCGACGAGATCTACAACCTGGGCGCGCAGAGCCACGTGGCGGTCAGTTTCGACGCGCCGGAATACACCGCGGACTGCGACGGCCTGGGCACGATGCGCATACTGGAGTCGGTGCGCCTGCTGGGCCTGGCCAAAAAGACCCGCATTTACCAAGCGTCCACCTCTGAGCTTTACGGCAAGGTCCGCGAGATACCCCAGAGCGAAAAGACCCCTTTCCATCCCCGCAGCCCCTACGGCGTGGCCAAGATGTACGCCTACTGGATAACCGTCAATTACCGAGAGTCGTACGACATGTTCGCCTGCAACGGGATACTCTTCAATCACGAGAGCCCTCTGCGCGGCGAGGAATTCGTCACCCGCAAGATCACCCGCGCGCTGGGACGGATACTGCTGGGCGTGCAGCCCTGCCTCTACCTGGGCAATATGAACGCCCTGCGCGACTGGGGCCACGCCCGCGACTATGTCCGCGCCATGTGGCTGATACTGCAGCAGAAGCGCCCCGATGATTTCGTGATAGCCACAGGGAAACAGTATTCGGTGCGCCGCTTCGTAGAGATGGCCGCCGGCGAGATAGGCGTGAGACTGGCCTGGAAGGGCAAAGGCCCGGCGGAGGCCGGCGTGGTGAAGTCCGTTGAGCCTGTCGACGGCGTGGACCCCCGCGATATAAAGATAAAAAAAGGCGATACTATCGTGAGGGTGGACCCCCGTTTCTACCGGCCGGCGGAAGTCGAGACGCTGCTGGGAGACCCGTCCAAATCCAGGAAAGTCCTGGGCTGGAAGCCGGAGATCTCCACGGATATGCTGGCCGCGGAGATGGCCGCTTCCGACCTGCGGCTGGCGCTGAGCGAAATGCACCTGCGCCGCGGCGGCTACGCCGCCCTTAAGAATTGCTGATGAAGAAAGCTCTGATAACCGGATATCGAGGCCAGGACGGGGCGTACCTGTCCCGCCTGCTGCTTGAAAAAGGCTACGAGGTCTACGGCACCGACGTTCCCGGCGACGCCGGAGTCTGGCGCCTGCGCGAACTGGGGATAGAGGGCAAGGTCAAAGAGGTCCGGCTGGACCTGATGGACGAGCCCGGCATCCGTTCTGCCCTTGAAGCGGTCCGTCCCGACGAGATATACAACTTCGCCGCGCAGAGCTTTGTTCTGACTTCTTTCACTCACCCCGTTCTCACTGCGGAGATAAATGCCGTGGGGGTAGCCAGGTTGCTGGAGTCGGTCCGCAAGGTCGTGCCGGAGGCCCGCTTTTTCCAGGCCAGCACGGCGGAACTTTTCGGCAGCGTGGGCAACGCCCAGAAGAACGAGACCACCGATTTTCATCCCAAGAGTCCGTACGCGGTCAGCAAACTTTACGCCCACTGGATAACAGTCAACTACCGCCAGGCCCATAAAATGTACGCCTGCAACGGCATACTCTTCAACCACGAGAGCCCTCTGCGGGGCGAGCAGTTCGTCACCCGGAAGATAGCCGCCGCGGTGGCCCGCATAAGCCGGGGGCTGCAGGAGAAGGTCGCCGTCGGCAACCTGGACGCGCTGCGCGACTGGGGCTACGCCAAGGAATACGTCGAGGGCATGTGGAGCATGCTGCAGCAGCCCGAGCCTGACGACTATATCCTGGCAACCGGCGAGGTCCACTCCGTGCGCGAATTCATCTCCGGGGCGTTCTCCGCCGCCGGCATAAAGCTCGAATGGCGCGGCGGCGGCCTCTCTGAAAAAGGCGTGGCCGCATCGAGCGGGAAGACGCTGGTAGAGATCTCCGAAGAGTTCTACCGTCCCGCCGACGTCAAGGAACTGGTCGGCGACGCCGGCAAGGCCAGACGCGTTCTAGGATGGGAGGCGCGCACCAAATTCGAGGAGCTGACCCGCATAATGATAGAGGCCGAACTCGCCCGCTTGGACGGAAAGAAGGTGCAACTATGAAGGCTGTGATACTCGCCGGCGGGTCCGGCACCCGGCTGTGGCCGGTCTCGCGCTATGGCCTGCCCAAGCAGTTCATAAAGCTCAACGGGGGAAAATCGCTGCTCTGCCAGACAGTGGAGCGCCTGGCGGCCGTGGTGCCGCTCAAGGATATCTTCGTCATCACCAACGAGGATTACCGCTTCCACGTGCAGGAGGACCTTCGCTCGGTCTCTCCGGCCATAGCCGATAATGTCATCCTCGAGCCCGTCGGCCGCAATACCGCGCCGGCCATCGCGCTGGTCATGAAATACTGCCAGGAGAAGCTCAAGTGCGGCAAGGACGAGGTTATATTCATATGTCCTTCCGACCACATAATAGAGCCGGTGGAAAAATTCGCCGCCTACGCCGCTCAGGCTGAGGCAGCCGCCAAGGCCGGCGGCATAGTGACCTTCGGCATAAAGCCTTCCCGCCCCGAGACCGGTTACGGCTATATCCGCAAAGGCTCATCCCAGGGCGGGGGAGTGTTCAAGGTCGCCAGGTTCGCGGAGAAGCCGGACCTGAAGACCGCCGAGGGATATCTTAAGGCGGGCGACCATTACTGGAATTCGGGAATGTTCTCGTTCACTATCGGCACTATGCTCTCTGAATTCAAGGCTTACGCTCCGGAGATAAGCCGCCGCATGAGCTCTTCTTTCACGAGGATGGTCTCCGAATTTAAAACGATGCCGTCCATCTCCATCGACTACGCGGTCATGGAAAAGTCGAAGAAATCATCGGTCCTCCCGATGAGCATCCTCTGGTCCGACGTAGGCTCCTGGGACTCGCTGCACGAGGTCGTAAAACCCAACGCCTCGGGCAACGTCAATATCGGCGATGTGCTGGCCCTGGACACCCAAAATACCACGGTATACGGCGGCAAGCGCCTCATCTCAGCTGTCGGCGTTAAGGACCTCATCATTATCGACACTGAGGACGCCCTGCTGGTTGTGAAGAAAGGTCAGGCCCAACGGGTCAAGGAAGTGGTGGACGCGCTCAAGGAGCGCAAGCGCAAGGAAGTGGTGGAGCATACCACCACCTACCGTCCCTGGGGGTCCTACACCATCCTGGAAGAAGGGCCGCGCTATAAGATCAAGCGTATCGTAGTTAAGCCCAACCAGAAGCTCAGCCACCAGCTCCATTACCATCGCAGCGAACACTGGATAATCGTGAAGGGTGCGGCCAAGGTTACCATCGGGAAAAAAGCCTCGATGATACACGAGAACGAGAGCACCTACGTTCCCAAATCCACTTCTCACCGGCTGGAGAATCCCGGCCGTGTGCCGCTGGAGATGATAGAGGTGCAGAACGGGGAATACACCGGCGAGGACGATATAGTCCGGTTCGGGGACATTTACGGCAGGGGAGCCAAGGGGAAGAAATGAAGAGAAAGGTTTCGGTAATAGGTCTTGGGTACGTCGGTCTGCCCGTCGCAGTGGCCTTCGGCAAAAAGTCGCAGGTCATAGGTTTCGACATAAGTAAGTCGCGCCTGGCGGAGCTGGCCGCCTGCAATGACCGCACAGGGGAGGTGTCCCCCGAAGAGCTCAAGGCCGCCGACCTGGTCTATACGGACGAAGTCTCCGTCCTGAAAGGCGCGGATTTCCACATAGTCGCCGTCCCCACGCCGGTGGACTCCGCCAACCAGCCCGACATGTCGCTGGTGCTGCGCGCCTCGGAGACCGTCGGCAGGGCGCTCAAGAAGGGCGACATCGTGGTCTACGAGTCCACGGTATATCCCGGCGCCACCGAGGAGGACTGCGTCCCCGTGCTTGAGAAGTTCTCCGGCCTCAAGTGCGGAACCGATTTCAAGGTTGGCTACAGCCCCGAACGTATAAACCCCGGCGACCGGGAGCATTCGTTCACTAAAATTAAAAAAGTGGTCGCCGGCATGGACGCGGAATCTTTGGAGACCATCGCCCTGGTATACGGCTCGGTTCTGGAGGCCGGGCTGCACAAAGCCTCTTCGATAAAAGTGGCAGAGGCCGCCAAGGTCATCGAGAACACCCAGCGCGATATCAATATAGCTTTGATGAACGAACTGGCCCTCATATTCGACCGGATGGATATCCGCACCTCGGAGGTTCTGGAGGCCGCCGCCACCAAGTGGAACTTTCTCAAGTTCCGCCCCGGCCTGGTCGGCGGGCATTGCATCGGCGTCGACCCCTACTACCTGACGCACAAGGCCGAGAAGATCGGTTATATCCCGCAGGTGATACTTGCCGGCCGCCGGATCAACGACAGCATGGGCAAGTTCATCGCCCAGAAGACCGTAAAAGAAATGGTGCGCGCGGGTCACAATCCCTGCGGCGCCACCGTCACCGTCCTGGGTATCACCTTCAAGGAGGACTGCCCCGACTTGCGCAACTCCAAGGTCGCCGACATAATCCGCGAACTTCAAGATTACGGGCTTAAGGTCCAGGTTTCCGACCCCCTGGCCGACCCGGCCGAGGCCCAGCGCGAGTACGGCGTGAAACTGGTGCCCTTTGAAAAGCTCAAGCCCGCCGACGCCGTGGTGGTGGCCGTCGCGCACCAGACCTATAAGGGTCTGCCGCCGTCCAGCCTGGCCGCCCTGATGGGCGATAAACCGGTGCTGGTGGACGTGAAATCGGCATATGAGCCGGAGGCCGCCCGCGCGGCCGGCCTGACTTACTGGAGTCTATAAATTTTATATCTAAAAGAGAGGAACCCATGAACTGGAAAAACAAAACAATACTCCTAACGGGCGGGACGGGATCTTTTGGTAAAAAATTTACTGAAATCCTTTTACGTACCAGAAAGCCCAAGGTTGTTCGTATATTCAGTCGGGATGAACTGAAGCAGTGGGAAATGGAAAAAAAATTTGGTGGGGATAAGAGGCTTCGTTTTCTTTTGGGAGACATTCGAAATGCGGACAGGTTGCATAGGGCGATGGAGGGAGTGGACATAGTCGTTCATGCGGCCGCTTTGAAGCAGGTGCCAGCCTGTGAATATAACCCTTTCGAGGCGGTCATGACCAATGTTATAGGCGGAGAGAATATTATTAATTCGGCTCTGGATCATAATGTCGAGAAGGTCCTGGCGATATCCACAGATAAAGCTGTAAACCCGGTTAATCTTTACGGGGCGACCAAGATGTGCATGGAGAAGCTGTTCGTGGCGGCCAATCATTACGCAGGCAACGAGCGTCCTACCCGTATGGCCTGTGCTCGTTATGGCAATGTCGTTGGTTCCCGCGGCAGTGTAATCCCGGTCTTCAAAGCTCAGCGGGATACGGGGAAGCTTACACTGACCGATCCGCGAATGACGAGATTCTGGCTTACACTGGATCAAGGTGTGGAGTTCGTTATCCGATGTATAGAGAATATGCATGGCGGCGAAGTTTTTGTGCCCAAAATCCCTTCCATGAAAATGACCGAGTTGGCCAAGGCTATTGCTCCCGAATGCAGGGTTAAAGTAACGGGCATACGGCCCGGTGAGAAGTTGCATGAGTGCCTGCTCACTGAGGACGAGTCCCGGCACGCAATCGACCTCGGAAAACATTTCGTCATCCTGCCCGAGGGGCAGATGTGGGGCTTCAAAGGCTACAAGGGTGGCAAAAAACTGCCCGAGGGTTTCCGTTACGCCAGCGACAACAACACCGAGTGGCTCACCGGCAAGCAGCTTCTGAAGATGATCTGACCATGAAATTCATCCCTTACGGCAGGCAACATATCGACAAAGGCGATATCGCCGCGGTAGCGGCAGTCCTGGGGGGTGACTGGCTGACCCAGGGCCCCAAAATAGCGCAATTCGAGAAGGCCCTCTGCGCCTTTACCGGCGCCCGGTACGCCGTGGCCGTGGCCAACGGCACGGCGGCGCTGCATATAGCGGCCCTGGCCGCCGGGGTAAAGCCCGGCGACGAGGTCATAACCTCCCCGATAACCTTCGCCGCCTCCGCAAACGCGGTGCTTTACACCGGAGGGAAACCGGTCTTCGCCGATATTCAGGCAGATACCGGCAATATCGACCCGGCGCGGATAGAGGAAAAGATTACCCGCCGCACCAAGGCCATAATCCCCGTGCATTTCTCCGGCCATCCCTGCGAGATGGATAAGATAAGCCGGCTCGCCAAAAAGAGAAAACTCCTCGTCATCGAGGACGCCGCGCACGCGCTCGGCTCCGAGTACAAGGGCGGCAAGGTCGGCAACTGCCGCTACTGCGACATGGCCATACTGAGTTTCCACCCGGTCAAACTCATTACCACCGGAGAGGGTGGCGCCGTGCTCACCAACAGCAGGAAACTGTATGAGAAGTTGATGCTATTGCGTACGCATGGCATCACCAAGGACCCTTCGAAGCTGACAAATGCCGGCCCGTACGACGGGGCCTGGTACCACGAAATGCAGACGCTGGGCTTCAACTATCGCATTACTGACTTTCAGTGCGCTCTGGGAACGTCACAATTGAAAAAACTCCCGGCTTTCCTCGCCGCGAGGCGCAGGGTAGTCCGGTTCTACGAGAAAGAACTTTCAGGGGTGCCGGGACTTGCCCTTCCCGTTGAAAAGTCTTACGCCAAGTCAGCATGGCACCTTTACCCGGTGAGGGTTAAGGACGCTAAGACGCGTAAAATCGTCTTTGATCTGCTGCGGACCGCCGGCATAGGAGCACAGGTGCATTACCTGCCTGTCTATCTGCACCCATATTACAGGCGCTTGGGTTATAAGAAGGGCCTTTGTCCTAATGCTGAGCGTTTCTACGAGGGCGAAATATCCATACCGATGTTTCAAGATTTAAAAATATCTGAAACCGCTTTTGTCGCTAGACGGCTTAAGAAAGCCTTTGAATCCCTTTTATGAAGACAGGTGTGATTATTCAGGCCAGAATGGCCTCGACCCGTTTACCCGCCAAGGTTGCTAAGGAGCTGCCGTACGCCAGTGGAATCACGGTAATAGAGCAGGTTGTACGGCGACTCAGGAAATGCCGTGTTTTGGACTGTGTGGTCGTGGCGACCACTACCGACAAATCTGATGACACGCTGGTTAAGCTTGTGCGTAAAGCCGGTGCAAAATTATTTCGTGGTTCCAAGAATGATGTTCTGTCCCGCTACTATTATGCCGCTAAAAAGTTCAGGATGGATACGGTGGTGCGAATAACCAGCGATTGCCCTTGCGTTGACCCTTCCCTGGTAGATTCCATGGTCGGGGTTCATCTCGCTAGACACGCCGATTATACCGCCAATGTCGTAAAGACGACCTTTCCGGATGGATATGACGTGGAGGTGCTCGGTTTTAAGTCGCTCAGAACTGCTTTTGAAAAATCCGTTAATCCACAGGATCGAGAGCATGTGACCTCATATATCAGGAACCGTCCCGGTGAGTTCCGGGTCGCCTCGGTCAGGGCCCCCGCCTGGGGACGCCGTCCAGAGCTTAGGGTCACGCTTGATACGCCCGATGATTACCTGTTGCTGTGCGCTATTTATGATCAGCTTTATTCCCACTCGCGCCCGTTTACCTTCCGCGAGGTCATAAGTTTGTTCCGGCGCAAGCCGTGGCTGGAACAAATAAACAGACGCAGTCTTCCTAAAAAGAGGAGTCGGACCATTAACGAGGAGTTGAGGCAGGCTGTTTCATTGCTTGAGCTACAGGAACTGGATCGAGCTGCTGAAGTTTTCAGGAAGATACTGAAAAAATGAAAGTGCTGATATTTACGGAGGGAGGAGGTAAAAGCGGGTTCGGGCACGTCACCCGCTGCCTGGCGCTCTACCGCGCTTTCGCCTCGGCCGGTGCCCGACCGGAACTGGTCCTGGACGGAGACGACGCTGCGGCGGGCTTGCTGCGAGGGGCCAGGTGCAGGAGTCTGTCCTGGCGCGGGCCGCGCGGGTTGGCCGCGATAGGCGCCGGGGACATAGCCGTGGTGGATTCCTATAAAGCTCCTTTGGATTTTTACCGGCAGGTAGCAGCCAGAGCGCGTCTGCTGGTGAGCCTGGATGATTGCAAGCTCCAGTGCTACCCGGCAGGGCTGGTGGTGAACGGGGCCGTGGCCGCCGCGCGGCTGCGCTATCCGCGCGCCGCCGGCGTGGAATACTTGTTGGGCGCGCGCTATACCCCGCTACGGCCTGAATTCAGTACTTGCCCGCGCCGCGCGCAGCCCGCGAAGTTGCGCCGGGTTCTGATAACCTTCGGCGGGTCCGATACCGGTGGACTGGCTGACAGGCTGGGCGAATTTCTGCGCAAGAATACGGACTTCAGGATCGAGACGCTCCGGGTCGGACGCCGGCTGGGCGCCGCCGCTGTTAAGCGCGCCATGCTGCGCGCCGACGCCTGCGTGACGGCCTGCGGCCAGACCACCTACGAACTGGCCGCCTGCG
>DNQL01000103.1 GCA_003500765.1 Elusimicrobiota bacterium
GCCGCTGCCGCCCCGTCGGCAGCCGCCGCGCCTGCTCCCGCTCCCGCGCCTCTCCCGGAGGCGGCCCCCGTCGTTTTCAGCCCCGGCTCCCCTGCGGCGGAAATAAAACCGTCCAAGGCCGGGGACAAGCCGGCTGAGGTTCCCGGGGAAGAGCCCTCGCCCGAAAAGACGCTGCGCCTTCCGACGGCCGATATCAAGACCGCCGAAACGGCCGCCGTTCCCAAAGCCGCGCCGCGCAAGGGGCGGGGAAAGGTCGCTTTCCTGGTGACAATGATAATTTTCGCCGCTATAGCGGCCGGCGGGATAAGCTTTTTCTTTCTCGGCGACGGCATCAGCCTGTCGGACTTTTCCATGATAGGGGCCCCTTCTAAAAAGGTCCAGGCCGAAGAGGAAAACGTTCCGGCCGACGCCCAGCCCGAGGCGGCCCAGCCCGAGGCTTCTCAGTCCGAATCCCAGCCGCCCGCCGCGGAGCCGGTCGCGGCCCGGCCGGAGCCCCCGCACCAGGCCGCCTCGAACGAGAACACCCGCAAGGCGGTCGAGATCGTGAAGAACCACAGGCTTCCCGGAGGCCGCGGCAATATCGAGGCCTGGTTCAGCAATTCGTTCCTTTCCACTTCGGCCGGCGGCATGAACGAGGAGTGGTCGGCGACGGTACTGCACGGTGATATTTTCGTGGTCCAGTACAGGCTGCTTCGACCCAAGCAGGACCCCCTGGTCTACCAGTTCGAGGTGGACGTGGCGAAAGGCCTGATAGTGCGCGGGATCAACAACAGCGCGATAGAGGTGCTGGACTTCCCCTCCGGGGAAAAGACTACCGCCAGCGCCGCCCCGGCCCCCAAACCGGCCGCGAAACCCGCCGCTAAAAAAGCCTCAAAGCCCGCCGCGAGACCGGCTTCAAGGCCCCGCTCCTCCGCGACGCGCGGCGAGATCCCCATTCTGCCCCTTCCCGACGACGACGCCCCGGCCGCCGCCGGGGACTCCGACCCAACCGGGTTCGAGAACGTAGACGTTAACGACGAGAAGGTCCGCTACATAGTCGCGCAGGAGTCCGACGAAGAGCTCTTTTGAGCCTGGGGGTGGGGGTATGTTGTAGAATTATAACGGTGGCTTATGGCTGAAAAGGGCTTCTCGATAAACATCACCAAGCGTCTCGGAGAGATGCTCGTCAGCTCGTCCCTTATAACGGCGGAGCAGCTCAACGAGGTCCTGGAATTCCAGCGCAACAGCGGCGGCCGCCTGGGGCAGATCCTTATACACAAAAAGTACATAACCGAGCACAAGCTGCTGGAGTTCCTCAGCAAGCAGTTCGGCATAGAATTCGTCGAGGTGGGCAAGGGAGAGATCCCGGACGATCTCATAAAGATAATCCCCGAGAACATAGCCCGCCGTCACACGCTGATAGCGGTGGAGAAGAAGGACAATGTCCTCAAGGTCGCCATGGAGGACCCGCTCAATATAGTGGTCCTCGACGACCTCAAGATGATGACCGGCTTCGAGATACGGGCCGTCTTCGGCGCGGAGTCGGAGATCTCGGCGGCCATAGACAAGTATTACGGCACCAAGACCTCCAAGGAAGCCCTGGACGAGATCCTCAAGAAGACCGACGGGGGCCTCGCCGAGGTGTCGCTGGTGCCCGAGGACGCGAAAAAGGGCGGGGGGGACGATATCGGCTCCCTCGAGGACAAGGGCGAGGCCGCGCCCATAGTCCAGATGGTCAACCTGATCATCGCCTCGGCCATCCGGGCCCACGCCTCCGACATCCACATAGAGCCGACCTACAAGGAGACGCGCGTCCGCTTCCGCATAGACGGCGTGCTGCACGCCCAGCCGGCGCCGCCCAAAAAGTTCCACAACGCGATAATCAGCCGCCTCAAGATCATGGCCTCCCTGGACATCTCCGAGCGCCGCCTGCCCCAGGACGGCCGCACTAAGCTCAGGATAGAGGACCGGGAGATAGACCTGCGCGTCTCGATACTGCCCTGCGGTCCCGGCGAGAAGGTCGTCATGCGTATCCTGGACTCTTCCGGCCTGAAGCTCAGGGTCGAGGACCTGGGCATGGAGCCGGAGAACCAGGCCGTATTCCTCAAGTGCATGCGGGCTCCGCACGGCGTCAACCTGATAACCGGCCCCACCGGCTCCGGCAAGTCCACCACCCTGTATTCCGCGCTGGCCTCGCTCAACGGCCCCGACGTCAACATAGTTACCATCGAGGACCCTATCGAGTACCAGCTGGAGGGCATCAACCAGGTCGGAGTCAACGCCGACGTGGGGCTCACCTTCGCTTCGGGCCTGCGCTCCTTCCTGCGCCAGGACCCGGACATCATAATGGTCGGAGAGATCCGCGACTACGAGACGATGTCCATAGCCATCAACGCCGCCATGACCGGCCACCTGGTTTTCTCCACCCTGCACACCAACGACGCGCCGGGCGCGATAACCCGCATCGGCATGATGGGAGTGGAGCCGTTCCTGACCTCCTCCACGCTGCTGATGGTGGTCGCGCAGCGCCTGGTCCGGACCATCTGCAAAGAGTGCAAGGAGACCTACGAGGTCAAGCCGGAGCTGCTCAGGGGGCTCAACGCCAGCGACGCGATCATAGAGAACAACACCAAGAACGGCAAGATCTTCCTCCACCGGGGCCGCGGCTGCGAGAAATGCGCCAATACCGGCTACAAGGGCCGCCTGGGAATACACGAGATACTCGAGGTCAACGACGTGATACGGGGCCTCATAATAGAGAAGGCCCATGTTTCCATGATAAAGGACGCCGCCCGCAAGAACGGTATGATAACGCTGCGCGAATCGGCTGTGCGCAAGCTTTTCACCGGCCATACCACGGTAGAGGAAGTGATAAGGGTCACGGCCTCGGACGTTGATTGACGCAAATTTCCGGTATATTTAAGTATAATTAATGGGAACGGGCACCGCCCGTCCTCTAAACCGCCATTTACGGGAGAACTACACATGGTAACGATGAGCGAGCTGTTCATAATGATGCACGAGAAAAACGCCTCGGACATCCACCTGACCGCCGGCGCCCCGCCCATGATGCGCATAGACGGCGAACTCGTCGCCGCCCCGTTCGAGAAGCTCACCCCCGAGATGAGCCAGACCCTGATCTTCTCACTGATGACCGACGCCCAGCGCCAGCGCTTCGAGGCCACCAACGAGCTCGACTTCGCCTTCGGCATCAAGGGCATGGGCCGCCTCCGCATGAACGCCTACCGCCAGCGCGGCGTCGTAGGCGCTGCCATCCGCTCCATCCCCAGCCGCTACAAGACCTTCGAGGAGCTCAACCTTCCTCCGGTGGTCTACGAGATAATGAAGATGACCAAGGGCCTCGTCCTGGTCACGGGCCCCACGGGGTCGGGTAAATCGACCACACTGGCCTCGATGATCGATTATCTCAACGAGAACCGCAACTACCACATCATCACGGTCGAGGACCCGATAGAGTACGTCCATACCCACAAGAAGAGCATCGTCAACCAGCGCGAGGTGGGCGCCGATACCGAGTCCTTCGGCCAGGCCTTGCGCCACGTTCTCCGCCAGGACCCCAATGTCATACTGGTGGGCGAAATGCGCGACCTCGAGACGATAAGCGCGGCTCTGAACATCGCCGAAACCGGCCACCTGGTGTTCGCCACCCTCCACACTTCCGACGCGGCCCAGACCATCAACCGCATCATCGACGTGTTCCCGCCGCATCAGCAGGAGCAGATCCGCGTGCAGCTCTCGTTCGTGCTGCAGGCCGTTTTCGCCCAGCAGCTGCTGACCGCGGCCTCGGGCTCCGGCCGCACGCTGGCCTGCGAGGTCCTCATCGCCAACTCGGCGGTCAAGAACCTCATCCGCGAGCAGAAGATAGAGCAGATAAACACCGTCATCCAGACCGGCGGCAAGCACGGCATGGTCACCATGAACCAGGCCCTGGTCGACCTCTACAAGCGGCAGAAGATCTCCTACCAGGAGGCGGTCAACCGCTCCGCCGACCCGGAGGACCTCAAGAAGCTGCTGCAGAAGACTCTTTCGACGGCGAGCTGAGCAGGGAACGGGGGCGCCGCTTAGATGCAATTCGCGTACAAGGCAAAGGACTCCGCGGGAAAGGTCCTGGAAGGGACCGTAGAGGCCTCCGACCAGGCCGCCGCCATCTCGCGCCTGCGGGGTCAGCGCCTTACCGTGGTGGAGATAAACGCCAAGTCCGGCGGACCCAAGAAGATCAAGGGCAGCGTCACCTCCAAGGACATAGTGATGTTCTCCCGCCAGCTCTCCACGCTGGTTTCGGCGGGCGTTCCCATCGTGCAGGGCCTCAGCATACTGGAACAGCAGGCCGAGAGCCCGGCTTTCGGCCACGTGCTGACCCAGCTGCGCACCGATATCGAGTCGGGTCTTTCCATAGCCGAGGGCATGCGCAAGCATCCCAAGGCCTTCACCGACCTCTACGTCGCCATGATAAAGGCCGGCGAAGTGGGCGGTATCCTGGACACCATCCTGGAGAGGCTGTCGGCTTACCTGGAGAATTCCGAGGCTCTCAAGGCCAAGGTCAAAAGCGCCATGATGTACCCGGCCGTGGTTCTGAGCGCCGCCGGCCTGATCACCATATTCCTGATAGTTTTCGTCATTCCAATCTTCAAGGATATATTCGGCAGTTTCGGCGCGGAGCTGCCCTTCATCACCCAGACGCTCATAGATATTTCGGACCTGCTGCGAAAGTACATCCTGGTCCTCATCATGATCGGCGGAGGCGCTTTCTGGGGGCTGAAGAAATGGGCCGCCACCGAAAAGGGTCACAGGACGGTCGACGATCTCTCGCTGAAGCTCCCCATAGTGGGCATATTGCTCAAGAAAGTGGCCGTGGCCAAGTTCACCCGCACCCTGGGCACCCTGATAAAATCCGGCGTGCCGATACTGCAGGGCCTGGAGACCGTCGCCCAGACGGCGGGCAACAAGGTCATAGAAGAGGCCATAAACAAGAGCCGCGATTCCATCAAGGAAGGCGGGCGCATCTCGGACCCGCTCCGCAAGGCCGGCATCTTCCCGCCCATGGTCATACAGATGATCAGCGTCGGCGAAGAGACCGGCGCGCTCGACAACATGCTCACCAAGATAGCCGATTTCTACGACGCGGAGGTCGACACGGCCGTGAAAGGCCTCACCTCCATGATAGAGCCGCTGATCATGATAGTGCTCGGCGTGGTCATAGGCACCATCGTCGTGGCCATGATGATGCCGATGTTCGGCCTGGGCGAAATGGTCGGCTGACGCTCCCAGCGAAGCATGAAAAAAGCCCGGCATCGTCCGGGCTTTTTTATTTCACGGGGCGTACGCGCCTTTACAGCGCTTTTTCTTTTTTCAGGAGTGCGACCTTGGAGCGCGGCCCGCCTGGGCCGGAGAAGCCGCCCGGTCTGCCGTCGGAGCGTATCACCCGGTGGCAGGGGACCAGGGGGGCGAAAGGGTTTTTCCCGAGGGCGTTGCCCACGGCCCGCACGGAACCGGGCCTGCCGATCTCCCGGGCTATCCATTTGTAGCTGCGCGTCTGTCCCCGCGGTATGCGCATACAGGCCCGCCACACGGCCTGCTGGAAGGGCGTATAGGCTTTCATCGCTTCGAGCGCTTTTTCCCTGTTCACACTATTCCTCCAGCTCCGCCCTGCCCCGCAGGCCGCGGTGATAGGTTATACCGAAGCGGTGCGCCTCGTCGCGCAGCGACTGCAGCAGCCGCAGCGCCGGGTCCCCTGCGGGCAGGCGCAGCGGATCCGGCCTGCCCGGTATCATTATCTCCTCGAATTCCTTGGCCAGCGATACTATCGGGAGACTGACTCCCGCTTTTTTGGCGGCCGCCAGTGCGGCGGAGAGCTGTCCCCGGCCGCCGTCTATGAGCAGGAGGTCCGGCGCAGGGCCGCCGTTCTTCCGCAGGGCGGTCAGGCGCCTGCCCACGATCTCGCCGATCATCGCGAAATCGTCCGAGCCGCCTTCGGGCAGGGAGGTCCTTATACGGTAGCGCCTGTAGTGTTCCTTGTTCGGCTCCCCTTCGCGAAAACAGACGGAGGAGCCGACCGGCTGGCGGCCGAACAGGCTGGAGGTGTCGAAGGCCTCTATGTGCAGCGGGGGGGACTTCAAGTCCAGCAGTTCGGCCAGGCGCGTCGCCCCCCGGCTCCTGTCCACGGTCCAGTCTATGGCCGCCGGGTCGAGGCGCCTTATCATGGTGCGTTCCGCCATGTGTTCCAGCGCGGAGAGCATGTCGCGGAAAAGGGCCGCGCCCTCGTAGTCCCGCGCGGCCGAGGCGCGTTCCATCCCCTGCCTGAATTCCTTCCCCAGCGCGGCTAAGTCCCCCTCGAAGAAGCGCTTCACCCGCAGCGCCAGCGCGCGGTAGGCGCGGAACGATATCCGCCCGTCGCAGGGCGCGGTGCACTGCCCCGTGTGGTAATAGAGGCAGGCCTTTATCCTGCGCCCGTCGAGGGGCTTCGCCCTGGAGAAATCCCAGCGGCAGCGGCGCAGGTTTATAAAACCCGTGCGCCAGAGATGGGCCAGCAGTTTCTTGAGCGGCTCGGCCTTGGGGTAGGGACCGAAGACCAGGTCGCCTTTGGCGCCGGGACGTCGCGTCATGAATACCCGGGGAAAATCTTCGGACATCGTCAGACGCACGCGCGCGTAGGACTTGGAATCCTTCCACATCGCGTTGAAGAAAGGCTGCAGGCGGCCGATCAGGTCGCGCTCGAGCAACAGCGCGTCCTTTTCCCCGGCGCAGGGGATATAATCTATGACCTTTATGAGGGGGACGAGGTTCGGTATCTTCCAGCCGCCTTTTTCGGCCGCGCCCCTCATGAAATACTGCGAGACGCGGCGCCTGAGGTCCTTGGCCTTGCCGACGTAAAGAACCGTTCCGGCCGCGTCCTTCATCAGGTAGACGCCCGGCGAACGCGGCAGGGCCGCGTAATCCCTCACTGTACCTCCCGGCCGCGCAGGCCGAGCAGCTCTCGCGCGCCCCCCGCGCCCATGGCGCGCAGGAGGTCGAAATAGACCCAGGCCGACAACGGGACCAGGAGCAGCAT
>DNQL01000125.1 GCA_003500765.1 Elusimicrobiota bacterium
TGCCACCCGAAGCGCTGGCCGCCCTGGCCGCCGAAGGCGTGGAGGACCCGGGCCACGAATCGTCCGCGGCGGCGGAGGAGGCCGTGTCCGAAGCCGACCTGGTCCTGGCCATGACGGCCGCGCATAAGACGGCGCTGCTCTCCGCCTTCCCGGACGCGCGCAAGAAGACCTTCACTCTGTCGGAATACTCCGGCGCCTTCGACGGCGACCTGCCCGATCCCTACGGCGCGGGCCAGGCAGCATACGATTCGGTGATGGGCGCGCTGAAGAAGGCCCTGCCGGCCGTCCTGGAACGAATAAAAAATAGTAAGATGGACTGACGGCGGACCCGCCGCCCCAAGGAGAAAGAAATGTACGACCAGATAAAGAAGGACGACCCCCAGCTTTACCACGCGGTGAAGGGAGAGGTCCTGCGCCAGCAGAACAACCTCGAACTGATCGCTTCCGAGAACTACACCTCGAAAGCCGTGATGGAGGCGCTCGGTTCCGTGCTCACCAACAAGTACGCCGAGGGCTATCCCGGCAAGCGCTACTACGGCGGCTGCGAGCACGTCGACGAGGCCGAGAACCTGGCGATAGCCCGCGCCAAGAAACTTTTCGGGGCCGAGCACGCCAATGTCCAGCCCCACTCCGGTACCCAGGCCAATATCGAGGCCTACCTCTCGCTGATCAAGCCCGGCGACACCGTGCTGGGCCTAAAGCTCGAGCACGGCGGCCACCTCAGCCACGGCCACCCGCTGAATTTCTCCGGCAAGTACTTCAAGATCGTTTCCTTCGAGGTCAACCCGGAGACCGAGATGATAGATTACGACGAGATAGACAAGCTGGTGGAGAAGCACCGCCCCAAGCTGATCATGGCCGGCGCTTCCAACTATTCCCGCAAATGGAACTGGGCCCGCATCAAGAAGGCGGCCGATATCTGGAAGTCCTTCGTCGTGACCGACATCGCCCATTACGCCGGCCTGATAGCGGCGGGTATTTACCCGTCGCCGGTTGAGCACGCCGACATCGTCACCACCACGACGCATAAGACGCTGCGCGGACCCCGGGGAGGCCTTATCCTCTCCAAAGGCTGCTACGCCAAGGCCGTGGACCGCACCACCTTCCCCGGCAACCAGGGCGGGCCGCTGATGCACGCCATAGCCGCCAAGGCGGTCTGCTTCAGGGAGGCCCTGTCGCCGAAGTTCAAGGATTACCAGGTCCAGGTCCTAAAGAACGCGCGCAAGCTGGCGCGCGAGCTGCAGGGCCGCGGCTACCGCATAGTCTCGGGCGGCACCGACTGCCACCTGATGAGCGTGGACCTGCGCGCCAAGAAAGTGACCGGGCGCGACGCCGAGATAGCGCTGGACAAGGCCGGGATCACGGTCAATAAGAACACGATACCGTTCGACCCGCAGAAGCCGATGATCACCAGCGGCATCCGCATCGGCACGCCGGCCGTCACCACCCGCGGCATGAAAGAGAAGCAGATGGTCCTCATCGCCGGCCTGCTGGACGAGGCTATACAGAAGCACGCCGACGACAAAGCTCTCAAGGGCATCAAGGAGCAGGTGAAGCAGCTCTGCGCCGGCTTCCCGATGTACCCCGGCTTCGAGCTGTAGAACCGGCCGGTTCACGCGAAAGGGCCGCGCTGTATGCGCGGCCCTTTTTCATCGCAGTGAGAGTCTATCGCCGTCCATTGTAGAGATATTTCAGCCTGCGGGGGTCGCGCAGCGTGCTCCCGGGACGGAGCACGAGTAAAACCAGCAGGACAAGGAAATCGGCCGGATTGTACAGCCGGAACTTGCGGCCGGAACTCATATGCGGGCCGGGCAGTATGACGAAGCCCAGGCCCCTGGCCCGCCCCCAGCGGGCCAGCCGCCGGCTCAGGTCCAGCTCCTCGGCCGCGTAAAGCTCCAGGCTGAAGCCGCCGGTCTCGCGGAAAGCGTCAGCCCGGCAGAAGAAGAAGGCCCCCCCGGCCAGTCGAAAAGCGCGCGAGACCAGGTTCCAGCTGAGCGACGCCAGCCGGGGGAGTAGGCCGGGCACCCCCTCCAGGCCGGCCAGCGCTCCCCCTCCGCAGCAGCGCCCGGTCTTTATCGCCGCGGCGAGCTGTTCCAGCGTGGAGGAGGACAGCCTGGAGTCCGCGTCGATGAAAAGCAGCCATTCTCCGGCTGCCGCGGCGGCGCCGGCGTTGCGGGCCCGTCCGATCTGGTTTACCGGCTCGAACACCACCCTGGCTCCCGTTCCGGCCGCTATGCCGGCCGTGGCGTCGGAGGAGTTATTGTCGCAGACTATGACCTCGTGCTCCAGGCCAAGCCCCGCGGAACCCCCGAAGGCCTCCTTCACGCTTTCCAGGCAGGCCCCCAGCAGCCCCTCCTCGTTGTAGGCCGGTATTATGACCGATATCTTCATGTTTTTTCCAGCACGACTGATTTTACGCTTTAGAGTCCGCGGAATCAACAGGAGGGTCAAAAAAGTCTGTTTCAGCACCGCTATTTATTATAAAATATACATATAGACGGCCTGGCGGGCCCCGTACGCCGCGGCCGCTGGACTTTTACACCCTGGGAGACTAGATGGCAATGAAAACACTGGCGGAAATAGGCGTTATAGGCGGCACCGGACTTTACGCCATGCAGGAACTCAAAATTTTAAGGGAGATAAAGGTCAAAACCCCCTTCGGAGACCCCTCCGACAAGATAATACTCGGTGTTCTTTCCGGGGTAAAAGTGGCCTTCCTTCCCCGCCACGGCCGCAAGCATCACCTCCTGCCCGGCGAGATAAACCAGCGGGCCAATATGTGGGCCCTCAAGTCCATAGGCGTCAAGACCATAATCTCGGTCAGCGCCGTCGGCTCCCTGCGCCAGGAACTGCCCCCTACCCATTTCGTTTTCCCCGACCAGTTCGTCGACCAGACCAAGGGCCGCCCTTCCACCTTCTTCGGGGCCGGGATAGTCGGCCATGTGCCGCTGGCAGAGCCTTTCTGCATGGCCGTTTCCGATATGATGTACAAGGAGGCCGTGAAGCTGGGCATCAAGGCCCATAAGGGCGGAACCTACTGCTGCATGGAAGGCCCCGGTTTCTCCACCAAGGCCGAGTCCAACTTCCACCGCAAGATGGGCTATTCCGTCATAGGGATGACCATGGCCACCGAGGCCAAGCTGGCCCGCGAGGCCGGCTTCCACTACGCCCCCGTCTCGCTGGTGACCGACTACGACTGCTGGAAAGAGGGCGAGGAAGTGGACCAGCACCAGGTCTCGCAGACCATGACCAAGAACATCGGCAATATCCGCCGGCTGCTGGTGAAAGTCCTGCCCATGGTGGCCAAAGCGGGCTGCCGCAACCACTGCCCGGAGTTCATAAAGGGCTCGCTGCTCACCCATCGCGAGAATTTCCCGCCGAAGACCTATAAGAAGCTCAAGCTGATACTGGAGGGTTGAGATGGCGAAAAAAAAGGCCAGGAAGTCCAATAAACGCTCCCCCGGCGGCGGCGCGATACGCCGCAAGCTGGTGGAGGCGGCCAAGTCGGCCCAGAAGAAGGCCTACTGCCCGTACTCCCGCTACCCGGTCGGCGCCGCCGTGCTGGCCGAGTCGGGCCGGATCTATTCCGGCTGCAACGTGGAGAACGCCTCCTTCGGCCTCTCGATCTGCGCCGAGCGCACGGCCATCTTCAACGCGGTCATGCACGGCGAGAAGAAGATAAAGGCCGTCTGCGTGGCCGCCAAGTCGGCCACTCCCTGCGGCGCCTGCCGCCAGGTGATAGTGGAGTTCGCCGCGAAGGACGCGGAGATGATATGCGTGGACTGGCAGCCGCAGGAGAAGAAGGAAAAGGTCACCTGCATGAAGGTGTCCCGCATGATGTACAAGCCTTTCGACCCGTCGGAAGCGGGACTTTGAATTTCTGGAGGTAAAATGGATATCAAGACTCTCGGAAAGCTGACCAAGTGGATGGAAACCACGGATCTCGAGGAGATCACGTGGAAAGGCAACGGCGAGAAGATCAGCCTTAAGATCAACAATTTCCCCCAGCAGGGGCAGATGCTGCCCGGTTCCTCGCTGGTGGCCGTCAACTCCCCGTCAATCGGGATATTCCGCTTCGCCCCGGCCGGCAAAAGCAACCTTATCAAGGAAGGCTCGCCCGTTAAGAAAGGCCAGGAACTCGGGGTAGTGGAGGTCGGCAAGGACCACAAGCCGGTGCTCTCCCCCGAGAACGGTTCGGTCAAGATACTGTCCGTGGAGGACGGCAAGACCGTCGAGTACGGCCAGCCGCTTTTTTTCATAGAGCCGCGCTGAGAACCGTGGATGTCTCTTAAATACTCCCACATAAAATGCTCCAAGTGCGGGCATGAGCTGGACGCTCCGGATAAGGCCTGCCCCAAGTGCGGAGGTCCTACCCAGAAGGCCTGCGGCTCCTGCGGGTTCCTCAACGCTATAGAGAAGAAGTACTGCGACAGCTGCGGCACCATGCTGGAGATACGGCCCGCCACGGGCCCCAGCATCTCTGGCCGGACGGTGGTTTTCCAGTCGATAGGGGATACGGTCGATTCCAACTCTTTCAGGAGCTCGGCCCCGTCCCAGCCGCAGCAGCCGTACGGGCCCCCGGGAGCCGGGCAT
>DNQL01000077.1 GCA_003500765.1 Elusimicrobiota bacterium
AAACGTCGGCCCCCACCGTCCGGCCGAGCTCCGCCGCGGCCGCCAGCTTGGCCGCCGGCGCCGAGCCCGAGCGCAGCCGCAGCGCCGCGCGGCACAGCACCAGGAAACTCGGCAGCGAAGCCGTCATGACGGAACAGAGGGCCTTACCGTCGCCCGCCGCCGAAACATAGGAATTCCTCAGAAGTATAAGCTTGCCCTTGAGCTCGCGCTCCAGCGCGTGGCGCAGGTGGCCGGGCTCTATGCGGACGCCCTCCAGCGGGTCCGCCCCGAAGAGCACCTTTCGCGCGGCCAGCATGTCGGAAAGTTCTATCGGGAAAGCGTCGGCCGAGGCCGCGAGCCTCTCGCGCGTGAATATAAGCGGCGGCGGATTGCCCTTCTTCAGCCAGCCGCGCGAGGCCTGCCCTATAGCCCGCAGCGCGCCGATATGCGCCTCGCGCAGCACCAGCATCGCGTTCACGTCCGACGCGCCCGGCACCGCGTCGCCGGACGCCTGCGACCCGTAGACCACGAAGGACAGCAGGTTCTCCCCGCAGGCCGACTTTATTGCGTCGATATAAGCTTCCGTATTCACGAGCTCCTCCCTGTACCGTTCCGGCCGCGCCGGGAAAAATCAGATATACCTGCGCACGCGGCGCCTGTAATCATCATACTCCGCGCCGAAGCGCTCCGCCAGGAACTTCTCCTCGGCCAGCACGCTCCTGTGGTGCGAGAACACCGCCACGCAGCCCAGCGCCAGCACCACAGCGCAGCCGGCGTAGAGCACCGCCCCCAGCGTCATAAAATAGAGACCCAGGTAAAGCGGATTGCGCGAATAGGCGTATATCCCGCCGGTGCGCAGCATGGTCTTCTCCGCCGGCAGGCCCGTCTTGTTGGCGTCCCCCAGATCGCGGTAGGCCGCCGCCAGCACGGTGAACCCTATAAGGAAGAACCCCGCCGCGGCCGTCTCCAGCGCCCTCGGCACCGCCACCATCCGCACGTCCACCCCCGCGCCCTGCAGCGCCGCCCCCAGCCAGCAGAACAGCAGCGACAGCTTGCCCGCTTTGAACAGCAGCGGCCCCACCGGCCGCGCGCCGTCGGTCTCCAGACCCCGCCGCCTGAAGCCCGCCTCCTGGCGGAAATTCATCGCCAGGAACCCGACAAAAACACCGACAAATACGATCCTTTCCATACCCGGATTCTACAATTCCCCCCGCCCAAAAACAAAACCGCCGGAGGTTTATCCCCCGGCGGTCGCGAAAAAAATCCCAAAAAGATCAGCGCCTGGCCAAGTCCACGTAATTGACCGCGTTGTAGACCAGGAAAGCCAGAACGGCCAGAAAGATCAGGACGCCGACGATGTCCTTTCTGGAGAAAGAAAGCCTGAAAGTTTCGCTTCCGCTATAATAGCCGCGTATGGACCGGGAGCAGCGCAGCAGCGGCCAGGCCGCCGGCCCCGCCAGCAGTACCGCGACGGCGCCGGCCCACAATTCACCCTCGCTGAAAAGCCGCCAGGCGAATACCAGCGCCCCCGACGGCAGCGTCAGGCAGAACAGCCACACAAGAGAAAGCGGCGCTATCACCAGCCACGCCGTCCACTCCCTCTTCTTCACGCTTGCATCCATACCTTAAACATATAGCAAAAAAATCCGAAGCCGCGAGCTTACGGAGTATGCGCCATAAGGAGACAGCCGGGGGAGGCGGCGTGCCAGCTAAGCAGGACCGCCGCGGAGGCGCTAACAGAAACACAGCGGGCTCGCCGGCCGGGGGCGTGGCGAGGAACATGAGGAGCTTTTTCCCCGAGCGGAGTGAGGGCACCGGCACTGCCGGACGACCAAGAATGTCTGAGGCCCGAGGCGCTATGCGCCCGGGCCGAGTTCTTGGTCGGCCGAACGCAGCGAAGGTGTACCCGGAAAAAGCGAACCGTGACGAGCGCGCCCCCGCCCGGCGAGCCCAGCCTACCCCCTATATAAGCCCCGCCATATATCCTAAAATATAGGGATTGGACACCTCTTTCGGATAATAAGGATCTCATATGGCCAAGAAAGTACTCCTCATAATCAGGGACGGCTGGGGCATGTACAAACCCGACAAGTACAACGCCGTGGTCAACGCCAACACCCCCAACATGGACGCTTACCTCAAGACCTGGCCCAACACCGTCCTCGAGCCCGCCGGCGAAGCCGTAGGCCTGCCCAAAGGCTACATGGGCTCCTCCGAAGTCGGCCACCTCAACATCGGCGCCGGCCGCATAGTCATACAGGAGCTCAAGCGCATCAAGGACATGATAGAGGACGGCACCTTCTTCAAGACCAAGGCGCTGGCCGCCGCCCTCGACAACTGCGTCGCCCGAGGCAGCGCCCTCCACCTCATGGGCCTCGTCCAGGACGAGGGCGTACACGCCCACCAGGACCACATGTACTCAATCATGCGCGAGGCCAAAAAGCGCGGCATAAAGCAGGTCTGGATACACTTCTTCGCCGACGGCCGCGACACGCCGCCCCGCAGCGCCCTCTCCTTCGTCAAAATGCTCGACGAGGTCATCAAAGAGACCGGCAACTCCGCCGTCGCCACCATCATGGGCCGTTATTACGCCATGGACCGCGGCGAAAAGTGGGCCCTCGTCGACCAGACCTACAACACCATAACCAAAGCCGAAGGCCCCAGGGCCAAAACCGCCGCCGAGGCCCTCGAGACAGCCTACGCCGCCCTCAAGAATCCCAACGGCCAGCCCATAGTCGACGAGTACATCCCCCCGACCGTCATCGGAGATTACCAGGGAATGAAGGACGGCGACTCCGTCGTGCACTTTAACTTCCGCCAGGACCGCGCCATAGAGCTCACCAAGTGCTTCGTCGAGGACGAATACCCCGGCGACCGCTGGAAGAAGATGGACATAGTCTATTGCGGCCTCACCCGCTACTACGACGCTTTCAAGTTCAACGCCCTCTCCGCCATGGATGAAGGCGGCGGCATGGACAACCTGCTCGGCCAGGTCATCTCGGAGAAGGGCCTCAAGCAGCTGCGCCTGGCCGAGACCCAGAAGTTCAAGCACGTCACCTCTTTCTTCAACGGCAAGCGCACCGCGCCCTACCCCGGCGAGGACCAGGTCGAGATAAAGGGCAGCTGGGACCCGTCGAGCTTCGGCGAACATCCCGAGATGGACGCGCCCCGCGTGCGCGAGCGCGCCGTCGCCGAGATCGGCTCCGGCAAGTACGACTTTATAGTCGTCAACTTCGCCAACTGCGACATGGTGGGCCACACCGGCATCTACGAAGCGGCGGTGAAAGCGGTGGAGGTCACCGACGAGAGCGTCAGGATGCTGGTGGACGCCGCGACGGCGAAGGACTACGTCGTAATGATCAGCTCCGACCACGGCAACGCCGAGGAGATGTGGGACTACCGGATAGACATGCCCAAGACCGCCCACACCACCAACCCCGTCGAGTTCATCTATATCGACAAGGATAAGCCCGCGGCGAAACTGCGCCCGCACGGTATACTCTCGGACATCGCCCCGACCGTGCTGGAGGTCATGGACCTTGATCAGCCCGAGGACATGACCTCGGAATCGCTGCTGGCGGACTGATGTTCATAAAATTGCGGGTACATCCGGGCGAGCGGCGCGATAAGATAATGAAGAAAGCCGCCGACGCCTACGAGGTCTGGACCAAGGCCAAACCCGAGCGCGGCCTGGCCAATGCCTCGGCCATACGCCAGCTCTCGCTGGAACTCAAAGTGGACGCCAAAAGGATAATGCTGGTAAAAGGGGCGCAAAGTTCGTCCAAAATAGTTAAAATCATCTGATAATGAAGTTACCGGAAATAAAAGACAAGAGAACCCTGTACCGCAAGCTGGCGGCCGCCGGCGCGCTGGTCTTCCTGGCCACGCTCGTCACGCTGCTGGCGCGCCACATGAACCTGGGGCCCGCGCGGCCCGCCCCCGACTATCGCAATTTCGGCCCGGCCGACGCGCCGATAGTCATAGAGGAATTCACCGATTTCGCCTGCCCGGCCTGCCGTCACGCCTATTCAGGGCTGGAAGAGATAAAGAAGGCCTACCCGGACAAGGTGCGCGTCGTCTTCAAGCATTACCCCCTGACCAACATACACCCGTGGTCAGTGGAGGCCGCCGTGCGCGCCGACTGCGCAGGCCGCCAGGGCAAGTTCGGGGAATACGCCGGCCTGCTCTTCGATAATCAGAACGACTGGGTGATGTCCAGGGAGCCGCAGCCCAAGTTCGACGAATACGTCGGCAAGGCCGGCCTCGACAAGGCGGTCTTCGCCGCCTGCATGGACGACCCGGAGATGGCCCGACAGGTGACCGGGGACATGGCTGAGGGCGACATGCGCGGCATCAACGCCACGCCGACCTTCTTCGTCAACGGAGAGCGGGCCGTCGGCTTCGGCCAGCTGGTGGAAAAAGCCCGGCCGCTTATAATATCGCTGAAATGACGGAAAAAAATAAATTTTCTTTCACGCAATGGACCGGCCTGGCCGGCCGCGTCGTCCTGGGCTTCATCTTCGCCTGGGCCGGCTTCCTCAAAGCCGTGGCGCCCGCCGAGGAATTCGCCTACGCCATCGAGACCTACAAGTTGTTCCCGCAGTGGATGACAACACTGTCATCGCTGACCGTGCCGTGGGCCGAGATCTACCTGGGCCTGCTGCTGGCCGCCGGCCTTTTCACCCGTCCGGTGGCGGCCCTGACGGGGGCCATGATAATCTTCTTCCAGTTGCTGCTGACCCAGGCCATGGTCCGCGGCCTTCCCATCACCAGCTGCGGCTGCTTCGGCACCGCCAAGAGCAATCCAATAGGCGTGGAGCTGGCGCTCAATTTCATCCTCCTGGCGCTGGCCGTCCTGGCCTGGGCCTACGGCCGCGGCGGGTTTTCGCTGGACAACGCCATCGAATCCCTCTCCTCTCCCACGGCAAAGGAGAAAAAATGAGGAAGACAGCCCTCGCCCTCATGGTACTGGCCGCCGCCGGCGCCTCCTGGGCCGCCTCCCGCCACGGGGCCTTCAAGGCGGCCGAGGAAGCGGCCTGGATGAACATAGTCTCCCAGAAAAAGGGCTTCGTCGATTACTATTTCGAGATAGGGCAGGACGGCTCCGTGATCGTGCGCGACGAATCCAAGGACGGCGTCACGGTCAGGCGCGGCTCCATAAAGGCGATGTACGCGAAAGACTTCTTCCGCGAGATAAAAAGCTCGGACATCCTCAACGCCCAGACCGGCACCGGCAGCAAGATGGTCTTCTACAAGGGCGACCAGCTGCGCATCTCGGCCTATATCAACGGCGAGCTGCGCCGCTTCCAGGCCCCTCTCAACAGGTTCGGGGAGGCTTTCTCCTACGCGATGACCGAAGCCCGCAAGGCAGCCGAAAAGCTTCCGCCGGACGAGAATGTGGCGGGCTTCCTCAGCGCCGAGCCGCTCACGGGCGCTTTAAGGGACGACTTCATGAGCCGCGTGGGCCAGGATTACGAGTTCAAGCTGGTGGAGACCTACGACCTTCAGAAGAGCAAGCACCTCATGGCGGCCGTCAAGCAGCCGCACCGCCTGATCCCGCTGGAGAGCGACAAGGACATAAAAGCCATCGCCGATTTCATAACAAAGCACAAGATCTACGGTCTGCGCGATCTTTTTTACGTGAAGACCACCCGCGGGGAGTTCCGCTTCCGCATACAGTACGCCCGAGGGAAGTAAGGCCGGGCGCCGGTTTTTTCGGCCAAGCCTGATACCAAGGATAGGACTGAAGACATGGAACAGCCCAGAATAAAAATAGTCGCCATAGACGACGACGAAGCCATACTCGACATCTACGAGACCGGCCTGGACGCCGCCAAGTACGATGTCAAGGTCTTCGCCGACCCGCGCGCGGCCCGCAAGCACGTCTCGGAAGGCGACGTTCCCGACGTAATAATCACCGACATCATGATGCCCTCCGTCGACGGCATCAGCCTTATGAACGAGTTCCATTCCGACCCGGCCACCGCGCACGTGCCGATAATAGCCGTCAGCGGCCTCAACGACGCCGCGACCCTCAACGACGCGCTGCTCTTCGGCGCCATGGACTACGTGGTAAAGCCCTTCGAGATGTCCGCCATCGAGGCCAAGGTGCAGAAGGCCTACGAACTCTCCGTAAAACGCAAGCAGAACAAGTAAATGACGCGCGGCGCAGGGGCGGCGGTGATCTTCGCGGCGCTGCTGGCCGTCGTCCTCGCGGCGGCATACCTCCCTTCCCTCGGGGGCGGCTACACCAACTGGGACGATCCCGACTATACCTACGCGTCGAGGCTCGCGCTCGGCGCGCCCGTTTCAAAAGCGCTGACCTCCTTCGCCCTCGGGCATTATCACCCGTTGACCGAACTCTCGCTGCGCGCGGAAGCCGTGACACTGGGCGAGCGGGCGGCGGTCAGGCGCGCGGTATCGCTGTTCCTCCACCTGGCCAACTCCCTCCTCTTCTTTTTCATACTGTCGGCGCTCGGCCTGGGTTTTCCCGCGGCGGCCGCCGGCGCCCTGCTCTGGGCGCTGCACCCAGCCCATACAGAGGCCGTCGCGTGGATAGCGGAGCGAAAAACCCTGCTCTATGTTTTTTTCTACCTCGCCGCCATGCTGGCCTATCTCCGCCGGCCTCTGCCCGCTTCGGGCGGGGCCGGGGCCGCCGTCTGGGGACTTTTCGCTCTCTCGCTTCTCTCTAAAGCCCCGGCGGTCACGCTGCCGGCCGCCCTGATCGGGCTGGATTGGCTTAAGGGCCGGCCGCTGGACCGGGAGAACGGCGCCGAAAAAGGCCTGATGCTCTGCCTTTCCCTGGCCTTCGCCCTGCTGGCGTCCGCGGCGCAGGGTGAGAGCGGCCGCCTACTGCCGGCCGGCCCCGCCGGACTGTTCTCCTTCTACCTCGGCAAGGCGCTTTGGCCTGTCTCGCTCTCCCCGCTTTATCCCTACTCCGAAGCTCTGGCCGCGATCGACAAAGCGGGCGCCGCGGCGCTGCTGCCGGCCGCGGGTTTCCTGGCCGGGCTGTGGCTGGCCCTG
>DNQL01000076.1 GCA_003500765.1 Elusimicrobiota bacterium
CAAGCTGACCCGGCGCGTGCAGCGGCCGGGAGCCGAGCCGCAGCTGATGCGCATAAGCGCGGCGGAAGGCCGCTACGGAGTGGCCCCTTCCCTGGGCATAAAGATAGAGCTGGCCGGGGGCACGCTCAGCCAGTCCGCTTTCTCCGGCCGCACCCGGCTCCTGCACGGCGGCTTCTCTTCCTACCGCACCCTGCTGCCTTTCTTGTCGGGTGACGCCGAAGCCAGGCAGCTGCGCCCGCGCGAACTGACCACGCCTGCCCTTGTCCGCAGGCTGGCGGCCGGGGCGATGGAAGCGGGGCTAGACCTGCGCTACAGGATGGAGATAGTCAGCCGTATCTCCGTGGCGCTGGCTCCGCTCGTCTTCTTCCTGCTGGGAGCCCCGCTGGGCCTGGTGCTGGATTCCAAGGCGCGCTCGTCGGGCTTCGCGGCCAGCCTGCTGGTCATATTCCTCTACTACGGCCTGACGGTCGGCGGCATGGTCCTGAGCCGCAAAAACCCCGCCTTCTTCCCGTGGGCCATGATGGTCCCCACCGCGGCGGGCGCGCTGGCCGGGGCCTGGCTGTGGCGCAGGAAACTGAGCTTCCGATGAAAAAGGTATTTTTTAATTACGTAGCTTCGCTTTTCTGGGGGCCTTTCGCCTTCGGGCTTGGCGTTTTCCTCGCCCTTATAATGTCCGGCACGGCCTTCGACAAGCTGGCCGTCTTCAGCCGCAACGAAGCGGGGGCCGGCCTCTTCCTCTCCTATATAGCCCTTCATTCGCCGTATTTCGCCGCCAGGGTGATACCGATGGCGACCCTTATGGCCACGCTGTTCGCCCTCGGCGGGCTGATGTCGAGGGGGGAATGGAAGGCCGGGCTGGCCGGCGGCTACCGGCCGGCGCAGATGCTGGCGCCGCTCCTGGCCTGTTCGCTCGGGGCCGCGGCGCTGCACCTGGCCGTGCAGGAGCTGCTGGTGCCGCCCGCCTACATGAAGGCCCAGGAACTCTATTACGAGGACCTGCGCGGCAACCGCGACTGGCGCAGGCTGGTGCAGCAGGACGTCTCTTTCTCCGTGGGCGACGGGGTCTTCCTGACGGCCAGGCTGTTCGACGGGGGGGGCGGCCGCATGGAAAAGGTTTCCGCCGATCTTTACAGGAACGGCGAGCTGGTCGGGGAGATAGCGGCGGGCTCGGCGGTATGGGATCCCGGCCGGCTGCGCTGGGTCTTCAACGGCGCCTCCGTGACGGAGTACCTGCCCTCGGGCCCGTCGGTTTCCCGACGGGAAACGCACCTGTCCGATATTTCCCTGGCGCCGGAGAACATGGTGGTCGACAAACTGGTGCCGGAGGGCGTCTCCATGCTCGACCTCTTCCGGAGGATGAAGCGGCTGCGCTTCATCGGGGCGCCGGTCGCCGAGGAGATGACCGTGTTCTGGGGGAAACTGGCGGCCCCGCTGGCCAATCCCGTCATGGCTCTGCTGGGCGCGGCTGTGGCGCTGCTGCTGGGCAGTCACGGCAAACTTTTCAACCTGGGCCTGGCCATAGGTTCCGGTTTCCTGCTCTGGGCCGCGATGATGTTCGGGCAGTCCGCCGGTCAGGTGGAGATCCTCGGGCCGCTCACGGCGGCTTTCGGGCCGCTGCTGGCTTTCCTGGCCCTGGGCTTGTGGGGCCTGCGCCGGGCGCGGGCGATCTAGATCTTCTTTCAAAAGGTCAAAATAGTTTTTTTCAGCCGCCGGGGGGCCTTGCCCGGCAGGGCTTTTTCAGGCGGGCCGGCCGCGCGGCCGGCCTTATTTTTTTTGCCCGCGGAGGCTTCTTGTAAGAAGACCGCCTCGCGGCACAGTGAGAGAGAGCCCAGTGTCAGGGCGGCTCCCCCGGGTACGGCCGCCGCGCCAGGCAGCCCGCAGGGCAGGCGCTCGGAGGCGTCCAGTACCGCCAGGCCGAAACCCCCGGCCCGGGCCGCTTCCGCGACCTGTCCGGAATAGAGCCGCGCCGCCGCGCGTGGGCGGAGAGGGGGGATGTTTACCACGGAGGAGTCCGGAACACCGGCGGGCGAGAAGAACAATTCTTTAGCCAGGCGGTAGGCCGGCAGAGGGGAGGGGCCGGCCGTGGCGTCGGAGACGAAATAGAACCTGGACCTGCCCCAGTCGAAACTTCGCGAGCGGGCCAGCGCCCGGAGGAAGGGCTCCATCGCCCTGCCGCCGGAGAGGAGCACCCGGAATGTGCCGCCGGCGCGGCGCTCCGCGGTCTTGAATATCCGCAGAGCTTCTCCGGCGGCCGCGGCGGCGCGGTAACGCGGATTGGCCGGCTTCATATCTTTCCTCCCGCGTCCCTCAGGCCTTGAGCCTGCCCTTGGCCAGGGCCGCGGCTTCTTCCGCTATCCTCTGCGCGGTCAGGCCCATGGCGGCGTATATCTGCCCGGCCGGGGCCGATTTGCCGAAAGTCTCCACTCCCAGCGCGGCGGTCTCGGTCCCCGCCAGGTCTTTCCAGCCAACCGTCCTGCCCGCTTCCACGGCCAGCTTCGGTGTGCCGGGCGATAGTACCTTCTCGCGGTAGCCGGCCGGCTGTTCCCTGAAAAGCTCGAAGGAGGGCATCGAGACTACGCGCGCCGCTATCCCTTTTGCGTCCAGTAGTCCCGCCGCTTCCAGAGCCAGCGAAACCTCCGATCCGGTGGCTATCAGCTCCACGTCGGGGGTCTCCACCGCCTCTTTGAGTATGTAGCCGCCGCGCTTAACCCCTTCGGCCGCCCTGCTCCTGAACTGCGTCAGCAGCGGCAGCTTCTGGCGCGAAAGGGCGAGGCAGGCCGGGCGGCGCGTCCTGACGGCCGCCTCCCAGGCGTAGAGGGTCTCCCAGGCGTCGGCCGGGCGCAGGACAAGCAGTCCGGGGATGAGGCGCAGGCTCATCAGGTGCTCGACGGGCTGGTGGGTGGGGCCGTCCTCTCCCACGCCTATGCCGTCATGCGTGAAGACGAATACGGCCGGCGCTTTCATCAGCGCCGCCAGCCGCAGGGCCGGGCGCATATAGTCGGAGAACACCAGGAATGTCGCGCCGAACGGTATGAGCCCGCCGTGCAGGGCCAGGCCGTTGAGTATGGAGCCCATGGCGTGCTCGCGTATGCCGAAATGCAGCGTGCGCCCCGGCTCCTTTATGAAGTCCGTCTTGGTCGAAGGCCCCAGGTCTGCCGAGCCGCCTGTGAGGCCCGGCAGCCTGTCGGCCATGAGGTTTATCACCTTGCCGCCGGCTTCGCGCGTGGCGACGGGTTTATCGAAGAAAGTCTCCGGGACCTTGAAGAGGTCCTCGGGGATTTCGCCTCCCAGCATGGACTTGGCCAGCTCGGCCTTGTCGGGATGGGCCTCGCTGTATTTCTTCCAGAGCTTGAGCCATTTTTTGCGGCCGCGCTCGCCTGCGGCGGCGGTCTCGGAGAAGCGGGCGCGGGCCTCGGCCGGCATGCAGAACGGCTCGTCGGGGGGGCAGCCCAGGGTCCGCTTGGTGGCGGCTATCTCCTCGGGCTTGAGCGGCTCGCCGTGCACGCTGCTCTTGCCCTGCTTGGGGCTGCCGAAGCCGATGTGAGTGCGGGCGATTATAAGCGACGGTTTCTCCGTCTCGCGCTTCGCCTTGCGGATGGCGGAGTCCAGTTCCGCGAGGCTGTTGCCGTCCTCCACCTCGATGACCTGCCAGTCCTGGGCCTGGAACCTCTTTTTAACGTCCTCGGTGAAGGCCAGGTCCGTGGAGCCTTCTATCGTAATGCCGTTGGAATCGTAAAGGCAGATGAGTTTGCCCAGCTTCATCGTGCCGGCCAGCGAGGCCGCCTCGTAGCTGAGGCCTTCCATCAGGTCGCCGTCGCCGGCGAGCGCGTAGGTGTGATGGTCCACCGGGGCGAACTCCGGCGTATTGAGCTTCTCCGCCAGCAGCTTCTCGGCCAGCGCCATGCCCACGGCGTTGGCGAAGCCCTGTCCCAGCGGGCCGGTGGTGGTCTCCACGCCCGGGGTATGGCCGTACTCGGGGTGGCCGGGGGTGCGGCTGCCCAGCTGGCGGAAGTTCCTCAGCTCTTCCATCTCAAGGCCGAAGCCGTAGACATGGAGCATGGAGTAGAGCAGGGAGGAACCGTGGCCGGCGGACAGGACAAAGCGGTCCCTGTCGGCCCAGAGCGGGTCGGCGGGGGAGAACTTGAGATGTCCGGCCCAGACGGCGTAGGCCAGCGGCGCCGCGCCCAGCGGCAGTCCGGGATGGCCCGAGTCGGCTTTGCCGACCATATCTATGGAGAGGGTCCTGAGCGTGTTCACGCAGAGTTCGTCGATGTTGTCGAATTTCATCTGTTTTCAAGCTCCTTTATCTTCCACGCCTGCAGCGCGATCACGGTCTTGGCGTCCTTTATGCGGCCGCTCCGCACCAGCGCCCAGGCTTTTTTAAAAGTCAGTATTTCGGCGTCCACGAATTCGTCCTCGTCGGGGCAGGGGGCGCCCTTTTCCAGGCCCCCGGCCAGGTAGATGTGAAGTATCTCCGTCGAGAAGGCGGTGCTCGGCCAGAATGAGAGCAGGCGCGTCAGGCGGGCGGCCGTGAAGCCGGTCTCCTCCTTCAGCTCCGCCCTGGCGCGGGCGGCGGGATCGTCCCCCGGCCCGTTCAGTTTGCCCGCCGGTATCTCCAGGGTGTCCTCCCCCACGGGATAGCGGTGCTGGCGGACGAAAACGATCCGCCCGTCGCCGAGGACTGGCAGAACGGCCACCGCGCCCCGGTGCTCCATGTAGCCGCGCACGGCCTTCCGGCCGTTGGGCAGGCGTACCTCGTCCACGCGGAAGGAGACGGCCTTGCCCGGCATCCTTTCCAGGGTCCTGGTCCGGGTCTCCCTCAGGTCGTCCCGGCCGCGGCGGCGGCCGGTCTGTGGTATTCTTTTGTGGGTCACGTTTATAAATTATATAATTATCGCCGTCCCAACATGAAATCCGCCGGCTTTATACACCTACATAATCATTCCGAGTATTCGATGCTCGACGGGATGCTGCGCGTCACGGACGGCCACGGCAAGCCGTCGGCCTTCCTGAAAGAACTCTCGGATAAGCGCGTTCCCGCCATGGCGCTGACCGACCACGGCAATATGTACGGGGCGCTGGAGTTCTACAACACGGCTTCGGCGGCGGGTATAAAGCCCATAATAGGCTGCGAGGTCTACGTGGCCAAGGGCTCCCGGCTGGACAAGGATAAGGCCACCTCCAGCCGCCGCGACAACGGTCACCTCACCCTGCTGGCCGAGACCAACGAGGGCTACCAGAACCTGCTGGAGCTGGTCTCGCGGGCTTTCCTCGAAGGTTTCTACCACGACCCCCGCATAGACCTGGAGCTGCTCGAAAAATATCACGGCGGGCTGATAGCCATGTCGGGCTGCCTCAAGTCCCATGTCGCCCGCGCCTGCGCCTCCGGCGACATGGCCGAGGCGGAGAAGCGCGCGGCCGAGTACGCCGCCATAATGGGCAAGGATAATTTTTATCTCGAACTGATGGACCACGGCATCCCCGAGGAACGGGCCGCTATGAAGGGCCTGCTCGAGCTCTCGAAGAAGATGGGACTGCCCGTGGTGGCCACCAACGACTGTCATTACCCCAAGCGCGAGGACTGGGAGGCG
This sequence comes from Elusimicrobiota bacterium, assembly GCA_003500765.1. Lineage (GTDB taxonomy): Bacteria > Elusimicrobiota > Elusimicrobia > Elusimicrobiales > UBA9959 > UBA2231. The sequence continues at coordinate 5,592 of DNQL01000076.1, forward strand.
CACGACGCCCAGCTCTGCATAGCCACCGGCCGCCTGATACAGGACGAGGACCGGATGCGCATGAGCACCCACGAGTTCTATTACAAGAGCCCCGAGGAGATGATAGAGCTGTTCTCCCATACGCCCGAGGCGGTGAAGAGCACGCTCGATATAGCCTCGCGCTGCAACGTCAAGCTCAATACGGGCGACTTCGTCTTCCCCATCTTCAACCCGCCCGCCAAATACAAGTCCGGGACCGAGGGCCAGTTCGAATACCTCCACGACCTCTGCCTCGAGGGCCTCGGCGTCAAGGTCGGGAAGGTCCCGGCCAACTACATCGAGCGCCTCGACTACGAGCTGAGCGTCATAAAGAGGATGGGCTTCGCCGGCTACTTCCTGATAGTCATGGATTTCATAAAGCACGCCCGCTCGGTCGGCATCCCGGTCGGGCCCGGCCGCGGCTCGGGCGCCGGCTCGCTGGTGGCCTACGCGCTGGACATCACGCGCGTGGACCCCATGGTCCACGGCCTGCTCTTCGAGCGGTTCCTCAACCCCGACCGCAAGAGCATGCCCGACCTCGACATAGACTTCTCCGACAAGGGGCGCGACGAGGTCATCGAGTACGTGCGCACCCGCTACGGCCGCGACAACGTGGCCAACATCATCACCTACAACTCCATCAAGGCCAAGAGCGCGCTCAAGGACATGGGCCGCGTGATGGACGTGCCGCTGGCCGACGTCAACGCCCTCTGCAAGCTCATCCCCAACAACGAGCCTCTTGCCAAGGTGGTGGCCGAGGTGCAGGAGCTGCGCGACGCGCAGAAGGACCCCAAGATCAAGAAGCTCTTCGAGATGGCCTTCAAGGTGGAGGGGCTCAAGCGCCAGCCCGGCGTGCACGCGGCCGGCGTGGTCATCACCCGCGAGGCCGTCACCAAGTACGTGCCGCTCTCCAACAAGAACAACAAGAACGTCGTGACCACGCAGTACGACGGCAACCAGCTGGGCAACCTCGGCCTGCTCAAGATGGACTTCCTCGGCCTGCGCACGCTGACCGTCATAGAGTCCGCGGCCGCCATGATACGCGCCGCCGGCGACAAGGATTTCGACATCTACCGGATCCCGCTCGACGACAAGAAGACCTTCGAGCTGCTCTCCGCCGGCCGCACGACCGGCGTGTTCCAGCTGGAATCGGACGGCATGAAGAAGCTGGTCAAAAGCCTCAAGCCGTCGGTCTTCAGCGATATTTCTGCCCTCGTGGCGCTCTACCGCCCCGGCCCCATACAGAGCGGCATGCTCGAGATGTTCGTGGACCGCAAGCACGGCCGCAAGAAGGTCGTTTACGACCACCAGCTGATGGAGGACGCGCTCAGGGACACCTACGGCACCATGGTCTACCAGGAGCAGGTGATGGAGATCTCCAAGCGGCTGGCCGGCTTCACGCCCGGCGAGGCCGACGGCCTGCGCAAGGCCATGGGCAAGAAGAACGCCGAGGCCATGGAGAAGATGCGCCTGATGTTCGTGGACGGCTGCAAGAAGAACGACATCCCAGCCAAGCTCTCCGCCAAGATCTACGACGACATGGCCAAGTTCGCCGGCTACGGCTTCAACAAGTCCCATTCCGTCGCCTACGCGCTGGTCGCCTACCAGACGGCCTGGCTCAAAGCCAATTTCCCGGCCGAGTTCATGGCCTCGCTGCTGACCAGCGAGATAGGCCACAGCCCGGTCGACGAGGAGGGCGGCAAGGAGAACAAGATCGTCACCTACGTCGAAGAGGCGCAGGAGATGGGGCTCGAGGTGCTGGGCCCCGACATCAACGCCTCCGGCCCCGTGTTCTCGCTGGAGAAGAAAGAGGGTAAGACGGCCCTGCGCTTCGCCATGACCGCGATAAAGAACGTCGGCGAAGGCGTGGTGCAGGAGATAGCCGCCGAGCGGGAGACGAACGGCCCGTTCAAGACCGTCTCGGACCTGGTCTGCCGCATGGCGGGGCACCAGCTCAACAAGCGGGTGCTGGAATCGGCCGCCAAGGCGGGGGCTTTCGATTCTTTCTTCCGCGACCCCAAGGTCGAGGAGCGCCGGGCGCGCGCTCTTGCCGCGGCCGATAAGGCCGCCGGCTCCCTGTCCAAGCCCAAAAAAGCCTGCGATGAATCGCAGGACATGCTTTTCGGAGCCGACAGCCTGGTGCAGAAGGACACTTCCGCCGACGGGCCGGCCCCCGCCCTCAGCGAGCACGACCTGCTCAAGAACGAGAAGGAAGTGCTGGGCTTCTACCTCTCCGGCCACCCGCTGACCAGCCTGCGCCGGCAGATGGCCATGCTGACCACGGCCAGCGTGGAGAAGGTGTCCGGCGGCGTCTACAAGAAGGGCTCCGCGGTGCGCATAGGCGGCATGATACTGCAGGTCAAGAACATCACCACCAAGAAAGGCGACCCGATGGCCCGCTTCGAGCTGGAGGACCTCTCCGGCAGCATCAGCGCCACCATGTTCCCCCGGCAGTATGCGCTGTACTCCAGGTACCTGGTCCCCAACCAGATAGTGGTGGTGCAGGGGCAGGTCAACGAATCCAATTTCGGCGAGGGCGGTTTCGAGATCCTTGCCGACGAGGTCTCCGCGATGGGCGAGGCCTTCGGCAAGTGGGGGAAGAACCTGGTGGTTTTCCTCTCCGACGCCAACCTGCTCGACGACAAGCAGCTCGCGTCCCTGAAGTCCGCGCTGGGGAAGCATCCCGGCGGTGTCCCGGTGTACCTGCGCCTCAACACGCGCGGCAGCGGCAATTACGTGGTGGAGATGAGCGAGCGCGTGGCGCTCGACGAAAAATTGTTCAAAGAGATAGAGACGATACTGGGAGAGAAGACATGGCAGGTGGAAAGCGCATCCTGATAGCCGACGACGACCCGGACCTGGCGGACCTGCTGGAGTCCTATTTCGGCGGCCAGGGGTACCAGGTGGAAGTAGTGACCAACGGCAAGGACGCCGTGCAGCGGCTGCAGGAGGAGAAGTTCGACCTCGCGCTGCTCGACGTGATGATGCCCTACATGGACGGCTACCACGTCGCCAACGAGGTCACGTCCCGCCTGGGGCAGGACGCCCCCAAGATAATAATCATGACCTCGCGCGATATCGCCAGCGAGAAAGGCATAGCGTTCCTGAGCGGCGCCAGCGACACGGTGCAGAAACCCTTCGCGCTCGAGGAGATGGACAACAAGGTCAAGGCGCTGCTGGCGGCGAAGCCGGAGTGAAATTTTCTAGAATATCGGTGAAAACACGGAGTACCGGAGAAGAAAGATGAAAAAGACCCTTGCAGCCCTGTTCGCTATTTCCCTCGCCGTCCTGTCGGCGGCCCCGGCGGCCGCCCAGAAAGGCGTTCCGCCGGAGGAGAAGCCCGAGGGCGTCATACTGCCCGAGACCGGCCTCATAGACGTGCCTACGGCCGGCATACTGGATTACTACGGCTTCCTGATAAAGACCCGCTTCTACACCGGCGGCGGCGTGCTGGGCTCGCTGAACTTCGGCGTGCTGGAGCGCCTCAACCTCGGCGCCTCGATGGCGGTGGACAAGCTGGTCGGCTCCGATTCGCCGGTCAGGATGGTGCGCCCGGAGATACAGGTGCGCTACCGCTTCCACGACGGGGATTATTACGTGCCGGCGCTGGCGCTGGGCTTCGACGGCCAGGGATATTTTTACCGCAAGGCGCTCAAGAAGTACATGGAGAAGGGCCGGGGTATGTACGTGGTCGGCTCCAAGGAATACCTGCTGCCGGGCCTGGTCTTCCACGGCGGCCTCAACGTCCCGGATTTCGACGACGGTTACATCTTCGGCTTCCTGGCCGCCAACTACACGCTGGGAGACAAGGTCGCCTTCATGGCGGAGTACGACAACGTGTTCCACTCCGACGTGCCCAAGCGGATAAACCTGGGCACCAGGTTCTTCATCACCCCGTACTTCCACCTGGACGTGGCGATGCGCGATATCGGCGCCAGCGAAAACTTCATAGACGGTTCCGAGCGGAACCCCGAACGCATAGTGCAGATGCGCTATGCCACCAGTTTCTGACCATCTTAAATCAAGGAGACACGCAACATGGCTAAAAAGATCGCTATCCTGACCGGCGGAGGGGACTGCCCCGGTCTCAACCCCGCTATAAAGGGCTGCGTCTGGGCGGCCGAGAAATTCGGCTATGAATGCGTCGGCCTGACCGACGGCTGGAAGGGCCTGGTGGACGGCCTGACCACGCCGCTGAACCGCGAGCTCACCGAATACATGATCATGAAGGGCGGCACCATGCTGGGCACCTCCCGCACCAACCCTTTCAAGAAGGAAGAGAACGTGAAGAAGTGCCTCGAGACCTTCAAAAAACTCGACCTGCACGCGCTGGTCGCCATGGGCGGCGAAGACACCCTGGGCGTGGCCACCAAGTTCTACAAGGAGCACAAGCTCAACGTCGTAGGGGTGCCCAAGACCATGGACAACGACCTCGACGCCACCGACTACACCTTCGGCTTCGATACCTCCGTGACCAAGGCCATGGAGGCCGCCGAGTCGCTGATGGACACCGGGCGCAGCCACCGCCGCGTAATGGTGCTCGAGGTCATGGGCCGCCACGCCGGCTGGGTGGCGCTGTTCACCGCCATCGCCTCGGCCGCCGACTTCGTCTGCATCCCCGAGAAGACGATAGACACGGAGGCGATGCTCAAAAAGATCAAGGAATCTTACGCTAAGAAAAGGTTCGCGCTGGTGGTCACCAGCGAGGCCTCCGAGCTGCCCGTCGTCGGCGAGGGCGAGCAGAAGCGCGAGCTCGACCAGTTCGGCCACGTGATACTCAAGGACCGCGGCATGGGCGAGCGCATAGCCTCGTTCATCGAGAAGAACACCGGCTTCGAGACCCGCTCGGCCGTCATCGGCCACATGCAGCGCGGCGGCGCGCCCACTCTGTTCGACCGGATGCTGGGCGTGCGCGTGGGCGTCAAGGCCGCGGAACTGGTGCGCGACGGCCAGTTCGGCCAGATGTCGGCCCTGGTCGGCAACCAGATAGTCGGCGTGCCGCTCGAGAAGGCAACGGGGCAGCTCAAGACCGTCTCGAAGGACTGGGACGGGCTGATGGAAGTTCTCTTTTAAGGGGGAGAATATGGCGGATAACGCACAGGCGCCGGCGGGCAAGCCGGCCTTTCAGCGCAAGACGATACTGATAAAAAAGGGCCTGCAGTACCGGTACATGGCGCTCATCACCATGAGCGTGCTGGTGGCCTTCCTGATAGTAGGACTCGACCTGATCTGGACTATCTCCAAAATGGTCAACGAGCGGCCGATGATGCAGCCGATGCTGGAGGAGATGGCCTCTATGGGGCCGCTTTTCCTGATAAAGATGGTCATGTACATGATCATCGTGCTGATCATGTCCGCCGTGGTCTCCCACAGGATGGCCGGCCCCATCTTCAAGTTCGAGAAGAGCTGCGCCACGCTGGCCGAGGGCGACCTGACCTACCGGGTCTGGCTGCGCAAGGGCGACCACCTGGAGGACCTGCAGGAGCAGTTCAATAACATGGCCGCCGCGCTGCAGCAATCCGTCAAGGAAAGCAAGAACTCCGTGGCCGGCGTGAAATCCCGCCTTGAGGCGGTGGCCGCGAAGCCGGAAGCCGGTCCGCTGAAAGCCGAGCTCGAAGCCGCGTCAGCCGATCTCGGGGGGGTCTTGAACGGTCTCAAGACATGATCGATGGTATTCTTCCGCGTCTTACTCTCCGTTCTGCTGGCGGCGGCCTCCCCGGCCGCCGCTGAAAAACTCGGCGTCGAACGATTCGTCGAACTTTCCCTGAAGAACGATACCTCTCTCCTCTCGGCGGAGCAGGATATCGTCATCTCCCGGCAGCGCCTGCGCGAGGCCAGGTCCCTGCTGCTTCCACAGGTCTCTTTCTCCGGTTCCCTGTCGCGGCTGAGCCTGGACTATCCCATGGTCACTCCCCCGGAACTGGGAGGCCGGTTCCTCGACGGCGCCTACGGCGACAATACCTACGCGCTGCGGGCCCATGTCGTGCAGCCGGTCTATACCGGCGGGCGCAACCGCAACGCCTCCCGCATGGCCCGCAACGCCTGGAGCCAGTCCCGCCTCCTGCTGGAGACCGAGCGCCTGGCCGCGGCCAGGAAGGCCCGGGAGACCTTCTGCGGCGCCCTCTACAGGCGGGAACTGCTGGCGGCGGCGTCCTCCTACCAGCTCAGGGCCTCCGCGCTGGCGGCCC
>DNQL01000004.1 GCA_003500765.1 Elusimicrobiota bacterium
CAGCAGCCAGTCGCGGGCGCAGCCGCCCACGGCGTAAAGCTCCAGCCCGAGGGCCGCGGCCAGGCGCCCGGCTTCGGCCAGGGCCTCGTTCTGGTTGGGTATCTCTATTTTCATCACGGGACCGGGATTCGGCGCCCTGCGGAGCCTACTTCTTCAGGAACGGGAGCGGGTCGCCGGAGAGCTTCTCGAAAAGCTCGCGGGTCTTCCTGACGCGGACGAGCGCGTCGTTGGCGGCCTCTATTTTCTTCAGGGCCTCTATGGCCGCGCCGCGCGTGGGCTCGGGGCCGGAATAAGGCACGGAAAAAAGAATATCCCTCTCGCGGGCGCGGGAGGGCAGCAGGTGCGCGACCCGCAGGTCCGCTTCGCGGGCCATGAACTCCATCACGTCGGTCTCCTCCTCGGCGTCGCGGTCGCGCAGCAGGAGGGCGGTGAGCTCGTCGATGCCGAAGAGGCAGCGGGGCTCGTGATCGACCGGCTGGCCCTGGAACAGCGTGGGCCTGACGGCCTCGTAGTCCTCGCGCATCTTGGCCGTCCACTTCTCGCTCTCCCCGGAATAGGAGGACGGCATGACGAAAGCCAGTATTTCCTTCTCGGTATCGAGGTAGATGAAGGTCTCTTCGTGGGAAAAGACGCCGCGGCAGCGCGGGCACATCAGCAGGTCGAACTCGCCGCTGATGATGGCCTCCTTGAGCCCGGTGTCGCGGTCGCCGCGGACGACGGTCCAGAAGTCCGCGTCGAAAGACTCCCCGCAGGAGGGGCAGTCTATGCGCATCGAGCTCTTGGTGGCCACGGGGAAGCGGGCCGCTTAAAGCAGCCCGACCTCCGCGTTGAACTCCTCTATGAGCTTGTCGTAGGTGTCGGCCATGCCGAAGGTCTCGTCCCAGAACTCCGGGTCCCACAGGCGGCGCAGGTCCTCGGAGTTGCGGCCCTGCTGCTCTATCCAGGTGAAGTACTTGAGGTTGTGCACCGCCTTGCGGTCGGCGTAGGTGAGCTCCTTGGAATAGTCCACCGTGGTGCCCAGCAGGCGGCGCTCCAGGTCCACCATCGCGTTGTCGCGGGTGTACTTGCCCATCTTCTCCTCCATCTCCTCGATGCGGGAGCCGTAGAGGTCCATGCTGTCGGTGAAGACGGTCATGACGACGTCGTCCTCGCCCAGTTCGTAATACCTGGCCGTCTTTATGGCGCTGAGCAGGTTGGAGATGCCGGAGATGCCCAGCAGCGAGAGCTTCTCGACGACGTCCTTCTTCACGCCGTGGGCGAGCAGCGCCTTTTTGCCTGCGGGCTCGTTGAACAGCCGGGCTATGCGCATGCAGGGCTCGTCGTCTATGGCGGTGACGAAGTCGGTGTTGCGCACGTTGTGCACCCACGGGATATGCTTGTCGCCTATGCCCTCTATGCGGTGCTCGCCGAAGCCGTTCTGCAGTATCGTCGGGCACTGCAGGGCCTCGCTGGCGGTGATGGTCATGCCGTGGAACTGCTTCTTGAGGTAATCGCCCGCCGCTATGGTGCCGGCGGAGCCGGTGGCGGAGGTGAAGGCGGCGAGGCGGCTCTTGGGGCCTTTGATCCTGTTGAAGACCTCTTCGCAGGCGGGGCCGGTGGTGTGGTAATGCCACATCGGGTTGCCGAACTCGTCGAACTGGTTGAAGATCACGCAGTCCTTGCGGGTCTTGCGTATCTCCCAGCACTTGTCGTAGATCTCCTTGACGTTGGACTCGGTGCCCGGGGTGGCTATGACCTCGGCGCCGACGGACTTGAGCCAGGTGAACCGCTCTTTGCTCATGCCTTCGGGCAGTATGGCCACGGCCCGGGTGCCCAGCAGGCGGGAGTCGAAGGCGCCGCCGCGGCAATAATTGCCGGTGGAGGGCCAGACGGCCTTCTGCGCCTGCGCGTCGAACTCGCCGGTGACCATGCGCGGGGCCAGGCAGCCGTAGCAGGCGCCGACCTTGTGCGCGCCGGTCGGGAAATACTTGCCGACCAGGCCTATCACGCGGGCTTTTATGCCCGTCAGCTCGCGCGGGATCTCCAGGTAGTTGACGCCGCCGAAGAGGCCGGTCTTCACGTCGTTCTTCCAGTTGATGCGGAAAAGGTTTATCGGCTTTATGTCCCAGAGGCCCACGGGCTTGAGCGCTTTCTTTATCTTTTCGGGGATGAGATCGGGGTCCTTCATCTGCTTGAAGGTGGGCAGGATTATTCCCTGCTTTTTGCAGAGCGCCGCGTTCTTTTTGAAGACGGCGGAATTAACTTTGAGCTTGGCCATTTCGGGTTCCTCCGGTATCGTCGCTGTCGTCGTATATACTTTATATTTTTAATATGAAAAAAGAAACCCCCGGCGCGGGCCGGGGGTCCTTCGCGCGGAAGCGAAACGGCTCACTTCGCTTCTATGCTGTCCGTCTTGTCCTTCTTGATGAACTTGTCCGTGGAGATGGCGCCCAGGCGCTTGAAGCCCCACTTGAGGAAGTACTTCTTGGGGCCGCGGAAGTCGTCGTTGCCGTCGGCTTCGGGCTTGACCAGGTCCTTCTCGGAGAAGGTCATCGTATAGCCGCGGGCGGCGTCGAAGACGAACTCTTTCTCGCCCTTGAGCGTGTCGAAGAACAGGACATTGTCCTTGTAGAGCTCGACCTTGACCATGGTCTTCTCGCCGGCGTATTCCCCGCCCCACTTGTCGGAGACGGTGAAGGTGAACTTGCCGTTCTCGTAGCTGAACCCGAGGGCTTCTATGCCGCTCTTGTCCGGGTCCGTGACGACCTTCTTGCCGGCGGTCAGGGTGTAGAGGGTGTCGTAGTTGCCGGTCTTGTCGACCGAGTACTTGTAGGCGGCCTGGTTGACGTAGAAGCGGCTCCAGGGGCCTTCGAGGCAGACCTCGAAGCTGTCGCGCTCCCAGGGGAAGAGCTTGCGCGGGTTGACCTTGACCTGCACGGCCTCGCGCCAGCTCTGGCCGGGACGCTCGTAACAATGGGTCTGCGGCACCATGTGGCACTGGGTCTGCGGTTTGCCGTTGGGGCCGGTCACGGTGTGGCACTGCTGCACGTACTGGGTGTGGCAGTCCTGTATGTACTCCTGGCTGCGCAGCCAGACCTTCTCGGAGATCTGCTCGGTGTCGGACGGGCCGAAGCCGAAGCGGACGCAGTCGCGGGTGTAGCGGCTGTGGCCGAGGTACCTGTCGGCGACGGGCAGGTCCGCGGACACTTCGGAGGCCTGCTCGATGGCGGCCTTCACGTCCACGCCCTGGTCAAAGTTTATCTCGGCCTTGGCGGCCGCGGCGAAGCCCAGAAGGACCGCCGCTATAAGTATCTTTTTCATCTTTCTTTATTCTCCTCTTATACCTTGGTACTGCGCCGGAACCCCCATGAGGTATATTTTACCGGCAGGTAAATTATACGATACGGCCGCGGCCGGGCGCTTTGACTAAAATCAAACAAAAGCCCCCCCGCCCGGAAATCCTACTTCACTTCCCAGGCGTCCGACCCGGCCAGAAGCGAGGCGAGCGGTTCCGGCTTGCCGGACTGCCCGGCCACCAGTTCTTCGTAAGCGGGTTTCTCCACGGCCTTGAACACGCCGACCGGCACGGGGAACTCCGGCTGGGCGAGGCCGCTTATCAGGTAGGCCATCTCGGCGCTGGTCTCGTCGTAGACGGCGACTTCCGCGGGGACCTTGCCTGCCGGGAACTCCGCCACCACGGGCTTGAAGCCGCGGAAAACTATGCCCTTGTTCCTGTCTTTGCCGAAGACCAGCGGCTTGCCGTGCTCCACGCGCAGGACATTGTCCTCCTTGGTCTTCGGGTCCTTGAGCGGGTCGAATTCCTTGTCGCTGAAGGGCACGCATTTCTGCAGTATCTCTACGAAGACCGTCCCCTTGTGGGCGGCGGCGCGCTCCAGTATGGCGGCGTTGCCGGCCAGGTCGAAATCTATGCCGCGCGCGACGAAGGTGCAGTCCAGGCCCGCCGCGAAACGGGCGGGGTTGAACGGAAAATCCAGCGAGCCGGCGGGGGTCGTCTTGGTCCGCGTTCCCGGCTGCGTGGTGGGCGAGGCCTGCCCCTTCGTGAGGGCGTAGATGCGGTTATTGAAGAGGACTATCTTGAGGCCTATGTTCTTCCTTATGGCGTGCATCATGTGGTTGCCGCCGATGGAAAGGCCGTCCCCGTCGCCGGTCACCACCCAGACGGCCAGGTCGGGGTTGGCCAGCTTGACGCCCGAGGCCACGGCCGGGGCGCGGCCGTGTATGGAGTGAAAGCCGTAGGTGTTGACGTAATAAGGGAAGCGGCTGGAGCAGCCTATGCCCGAAATGACGGCGTACTTCTCGTGCGGCAGGCCCATTCCGGCCATCGCTTTCTGGATCTGGTTCAGTATGGCGAAATTGCCGCAGCCCGGGCACCATTTGACCGGGATCGGGGAAGCGAAATCTTTGGCGGTGAGTTTTGCGCTGTCCATGGCTCAGTTCCCCCTCAGGACTTCTTTGATCTTTTCGAGGATCTCCTCGTTGTTGAGCGGCTGGCCCTGCACCTTGTTCATGCCGACCGGCTCTCCGCCGTAGGCCGCCCGCAGCAGCAGGCGGAACTGGCCGGAATTCTCCTCGGGCACAAGCACTTTCCGGAACCGGCGCATTATCACTCCCAGGTCCGGCGGCAGCGGGTTAAGGTGCCTGACATGGATGGACGAGACCTTGAGGCCGGCCCCGCGGGCCTCGGTGACGGCCTGTTTTATGGCCCCGTAAGAAGAACCCCAGCCGGCCACCAGCAGGTCACCCTCCGGGTCGCCGTATATTTTGGTCGGCGGGATCTCCCTGGCCACGCCGGCTATCTTCCCGGCGCGCAGCTGCGTCATCCGTTCGTGGTTGAGAGCGTCGTGACTGATGGCGCCGGTAAGGTCCTGCTTCTCGAGCCCGCCCAGCCGGTGCTCGTAGCCCTTCAGCCCGGCGTGGGCCCAGGGGCGCGCCAGCGTGCCCGGATCGCGCATGTAGGGCTTGTAATCCCCGGGCGGCGGCAGCGGCGGGGTCTCGAACCCGGGCAGTTCTGCCATGTCCGGTATGCGGAAAGGTTCGGAACCATTGGAGAGATAGGAGTTGGAAAGCACCACCACGGGCGTCATGTATTTGACGGCTATCCGGGCGGCCTCGAGCGTCACGTCGAAGCAGTCGGCCGGGCCGGAGGCCGCCAGCACCGCCAGCGGCGACTCGCCGTGACGGCCGAAAACGGCCTGCAGCAGGTCGCTCTGCTCGGTCTTGGTGGGCAGTCCGGTGGAAGGCCCGCCGCGCTGCACGTCTATCACCACAAGCGGCAGCTCCGTGATGACCGCCAGGCCCAGCGCCTCCGCCTTGAGCGAAAGTCCGGGGCCGCTGGTGCCGGTGGCGGCCAGGCTGCCGGCGAAGGCCGCGCCTATGGAAGAGCAGACGGCGGCTATCTCGTCCTCCGCCTGGAATACGGCCACGTCCTCCGACCTGTGTTTAGCCAGGACCTGCAGTATTTCCGAGGCGGGGGTTATGGGGTAGGAGCCGTAGAAAAGCTTCTTTTTAAGCAGCCCCGCCGCCGTTATCAGGGCGTAGGCCGCGGCTTCGTTGCCCGTCAGGTTGCGGTATTTGCCCGGCTTTATGGTCCGCTTCCTTATCTGGAACCTGGCGTCGAAGATCTCGGTGGTCTCGGCGTAGTCGCGGCCGGAGCGCAGCGCCTTCTCGTTGGCGGCCGCCACGGCCGGGGCCTTGGCGAACTTGCCTTTTATCCACTCTATCGTGGGCTCCAGCGGCAGCCCGTACATCCAGTAGAGTATGCCCAGCATGTAGAAATTCTTGCACTTGAGTATCTGGGGGCCGCTCAGGCCGGAGTCCTTCAGCGCCGCCTCGGTCAGCGCCCTGGCCGGGACGGAGATGACGCGGTAATTGTCCAGCGTGCCGTCCTCCAGGGGATTGGCTGCGTAGCCGGCTTTGTCCAGGTCCTGCTTCGAGAAAGCGTCGGAATTGACGATTATGACGGACCCTTTCTCCAGGTTCTTAAGGTTGACGGCCAGGGCGGCCGGGTTCATTATCACCAGCACATTGGGCTTATTGCCGGGAGTGAGGACGGAGTCGTCCCCGAAGCTGATCTGGAAGCCGCTCACGCCGCTGAGCGAGCCCGCGGGCGAGCGGATCTCGGCGGGATAGTCGGGCAGCGTGCTCAGGTCGTTGCCGGCCTTGGCGGTGGCGGTGGCGAACTGGTTTCCCACCAGCTGTATGCCGTCGCCGGAGTCGCCGGCGAAGCGCACGGTTATGGAATTGAGCTCGCTGATCTTCACGTTCTTTTTAGGGGAAGGGTCGGTCATGTTTTTTCCTCGTGAAAAGGCGAAAAAAAGGGCTGGACTTGTATATCGGTTTTATACTACAAACTTAATATTAAAGGGGCAAGCACCGCCCCGCCCGGAGACGCGCCCATGAAACTTCTCGAATACGAAGGCAAGGAAATTTTCGCCCGCTACGGGCTCCCGCTGCTGGAGCGCTACGGCGTCCTCAGGATGGGAGACGACCCCGCCTCCCTCGAACTGTCCGGCGCGGGCCCCTGGGTGGTCAAGGCCCAGGTGCTGGCCGGCGGCCGCGGCAAGGCCGGCGGCGTCAAGGTC
>DNQL01000099.1 GCA_003500765.1 Elusimicrobiota bacterium
CGGCCGGGGCGGAGTCGCCCCCGTCAACGGGCGCGCCGGAGAAAAGATGCGCGAAACGGGTCTCTTTCTGGCCCGCTTGCCTCGGCAGGCGCGCCACCATCGGCTCCGGCCGGGCCGCGAGTTCCTGCAGCAGGCCTTCCACCTCGGCCGTGCCCGCGAACTGGCAGAGACGCTCGGTCCTGCCCTTTATCTCGCCGGGCGTCTGCGGCCCGCGCAGCAGCAGGACGATAAAGGCGCCCGTGATCTTCGGGTCGTCGGTGCCCAGCAGGACGCTTATACGGTGGCGGAATTTGGGCACTCGGTCGCCGGGGGCCTGTACCCGCTCGGCCAGCCCCTTGTCGATGAGTGACTGCACGGCCCGGCCCATAGCGTCCAGGTCCAAATTCATCACCGGCTCGCGGCTGGTCTTCTGGTTGCAGGCGGCCAACAGCGAATTGAAAGTGAGCGGGTACTGCTCCCGCACGGTAAGCGCTTTCTCGGCCAGCGAACCCAGCACCCTGGCCTCGACTTCGTCCAGTTGTATCGGCATATTCCCCCCTGTTATTCCTTCCATCCGGTCACCGAGGCGATTAGCAGCCGGAGCTTGCGCTCTATATCCTCTTCCCTGACCGCCCCGGCCGGGGAAGAAGCGGCGTGCAGCATGGCCCCGAAAAGCGAATCCTGTATCAGGGCGGCGGCCGCGTCCGGGTCGGCCACGCGGAAAAGTTTTTCCCGGCCCCCGGCCAGCAGATGCCCTTTTATGCGCTCGCGGCCCCCGGCTATCATGCCTGAGAAGAGCGCGGCGAAGTCCTCGCCCCTCCCCGCCAGGTAATAGAGCAGTATGAGCACCTGCGCGTCGCTCTCGCGGTAGCGCAGCGCCCACAGCACATTGCCCAGGCAATGCTTGAGCAGGCGCCGGCCGGAGTCGTCGGCGATATCGGACAGCGCGTCCACGGTCTCGTGGTTGTGGCGGACTATGGTCTCCACCATGCCGCGGAAAAGCGAGTTCTTGTCGGGAAAATGATACATGACGGCCGACTGGCTCAGCCCCAGCTCGTCGGCTATCATCTGGAAGCTCATATCGGCGAAACCGCGATCGGCCGCCAGCTTGATGGCGGACTGCAGTATCCGTCCCCTGGTCGCCCCGCCTTTGGTAGTCTCCGGCCTAGTCTTCATAGAGGAATTTTACATTATTATATAGCCAAAGGACCTATAAGAAAGAGGGTCCCGGGACCCCTGACCGGGAGGCTGGAATGAAATACAATGTATTACACGGTTTTAACAGGGCAGAGCGGCAAATTCAGGAGGAAGAATGACTTTCAGGACCATACTGGCGGCGATAATACTGGCTGGCGCCTTCGCGATACGGCCCGCGGCGGCCGCGACCGATCCCTCGGCCCAGGACTTCTTCGAGACCGCCTACGGCTACCGCAGCAAGAAGATCGCCCGGCCCGCGAAAACCCCCGCCGCCAGGCGCTCCGCGCTGCGCGACGCCCCCTCCTCGGCATCCGTAAAAGGCGGGGCCGAGCGCGTCTTCGTCCGCATACTGCCCAAAGCCGCCGATTACCGCCCCCTGCTCTCCCAGCTTTCCGCCGCCGGCGATTTTGTCTTCGGGGGCGAGATAACGGTACACGCCGACGGCGCCAGCCGGGTCTATATCTTCGGCTGGGCCAGGCCCGGCAGCCTGGCCTCAATAAAGGAAAACCCCGGCGTGGCCGGGGTTTTCGAGGAAGCCCGCTGAACCGCCGGGCTCATTCCACTCCGAGCAGTTCCACTTCGAAATACAGCGTGGCGCCGGGAGGTATCACGCTCCCCGCCCCCCTGCTGCCGTAGCCCAGGTCCGGCGGAATTACGAGCAGGCGGCGGCCGCCGATGCGCATTCCCGCGACACCCTCGTCCCATCCTTTGATCACCATGCCGGCTCCCAGCTCGAACTCGAAAGGCTCGTCGCGGTCCCGCGAACTGTCGAACTTCTTGCCGTTGGCCAGCGTGCCGGTATAATGCACCTTAACGGTCTTTCCGCTGACCGCCGCCGCCCCCTCCCCTTCCTCGAGGTCCTTGTATTTAAGTCCCGACTTCAAAGTCATCTCTTCGCTCATTTTTCCTCCCGGGTCTGAAATCGTACGCAGGAAATATTACAAAAAAAGGCCCGGCCCGCGTTGAAGCGGGCCGGGCGCTGTCACGAAGAAGCAGTACTTACTTCGTGTTGGACTCTATCCAGTCGAGCGCGTAGTTGACTTTGGCGTACACGCCGGGCTGGTTGGGGCGGGCGCAGCCGTAACCCCAGCTGACGACGCCGGTCAGCACGCGGGACGAGCCGGAGCCCATCATGAGCGGGCCGCCGCTGTCGCCCTGGCAGGAATCCTTGCCGCCTTCCTTGTAGCCGGCGCAGATCATGCTCTCGCCGACCTGGCCCGGGTAGGCCGCGTCGCAGGAGGCCTGGTCGATGAAAGGCACGGTGACCTTCATCAGGTTCTTGGCCAGGCTGCCGCTCTCGCTGGTGGTGCCCCAGCCGGCGGTGACGAAGTCCACGCTGCCGGAGACCTCGCTGGAATTGAGCTTTATCGGCTCGAAGGCCGAGTCTCCGGAGAGCTTGACCAGCGCGAAGTCGTTGACCATGGTGTTGGTGTCCCAGCCGGGGTGGGTGATGATCTGGGCGGGGGTGAATTTCTCGACGCCGGCGGTGTCGTACTGGCTGTGCAGGCCGATGCTGATGCCCTTAAGGTAGCCGCCCTCGACGCAATGCGCCGCGGTCAGGACCCAGTTCTTCTTGATCAGCGAGCCGCCGCAGAAGTGGCTGCCCCAGGAGCTGCGCAGGGAGACTATGAAGGGGAACTCGCCCTTCTGGGCTTCCATGCCGCCTACTATCTTGCCGCCGACGAAAGAGCCGGGGACGGGCAGTTCCATCGACTCGGTCAGAGCCGGGAGGTCCACGCCGCGGATGGCGCTAAGGTCGGGAAGTTCGGTCGCGACCGCGACCGAGGGTACGAAAAAGGCTATTGCCAACGCTTTAAACATAAGCACTCTCCTTACGCTTGTTTCAGGACCCCCGCGGGACCTTTACGGAAGTATAGCATATTTTTTACTGACTTTAGTCAATAGGCCTAAAGACCTTTCTACTGCACTGTCCTTTGGGCAGGACCAAGGAAAGGCTGGAGTAAGAACCAGGCCGAGACCAGGGCCACGGCCAGGCCGCCCCATATATAGGAAGAGGCGGAGGAGCTCTTCCAGGAGACATAGTCCTCATGCCCCTGGTCGGCGACTATCGAAACGCCGGGGCCGAAAAAGCAGGACAAGGAATTCCCCTCCGGGCCTTTCGCCAGCTCTATGAGCTGTTCCAGGCCAACGGCCGGCAGCGAGATCTCCGGCGTCGCCCTTACATAGTCGAGGAAGCCGGCGAGAGGCATGGGGCGGCCGAGCACGGTGACGGTCTCGCCCTGCAGTATGACTCTCTCCGTAGTCCTGCGCTCCCCCTCGGCGGGAAAAAGGTCTCCCCCTTCGCTTTCAGAGGACTTCATCAGGTCCAGGCTGTCGTACGTGGGACAGACCAGGGCCCGGCCGAAGGAGTCGTCCACGAAAAAGAAACCGTAGGCCAGGCACTCGGCCGGGGCCCAGCTTATGCGGCTCCCTCCGCGGCGGCTGTAAGTCCTGCGGGCGACGTCTATCTCCGCCGTATAGAAGGCGCAGGCCTGGCCGCTGACCGGGGCTTTGACCTCCACCGGCGCCATAACCCTGCCGCTTATCACCTGCGGCTCGCCCGGCCGCAGGCCGCCGCATGGGCGGCGGGGCGCCGAGGTCACGGAAGCGGCCTTGCTCTTTTTGAGCCAGCCGAATACCAGCATGACAAGTCCGGCCGCGAGGCCGGCCAGCGGGAAAACGCTTATCTCGTTCGACATTTAACCTCCTCAGGCAGCGGCCGCCCCCAGAGAGCGGCGGCGCAGCAGCAGCAGCGCCCACATCGAGCCATTGCTGAAAAAAAGCACCACGGGATAGAGCCAGGTAGAGGGGGTATATTCGACTATCGCGCCCAGCGAGAAACCCGCGGCCAGGCAGGAGAGGAGGTAGCTGACCGCCTGCTCTGTGCGCGGCCTGTTCCAGGATTTGCGCACCGTCGGTATGTAGCCTATGGTGTCGATGAAGCAGACGATCAGTACGGACCAGAAAGGGGTTTTCGTAAGCGCCCAAAGGGGCAGGGAGGACATGGCCACGGCCAGCGTTACCCAGTCGGCCCGCTTTATGTCCCGCTCCCCGACCGCCCAGCCGGCCCAGGCCAGCAGGAAGCAGGTGGCCGCGCCCACGCCGCGGGCCCAGGCG
>DNQL01000278.1 GCA_003500765.1 Elusimicrobiota bacterium
TGCTTCAATTCTAGCAGACGGGACAACTGCCCAGCCCGGCCCCGACAGTCTGTATGACGCCGTACTTGTTTATATAGATGCCGCTCGCGCTTATGGTGGAAACCCCGGTTATATCGAACGCGGACATATTCAGCGTAGTCGTAGCCACGTGGCTGCCCAGGTCGTCGCCCAGGGCGGCGGAGTCGGTCCATTCCAGGTGGCCGGCGGCGTTGCGGCGCAGCATCTGGCCGGTGGAACCGTCGTTGATGAATATTTTTCCGGCGGAGGTGAAGGTGGCGTTGCCCACGAAATACGCGCCGGAGGAAACGGCCAGGACGCCGTTGACGACCACATTGCCGGGGCCTACGACGGCGCCGGGGTAGGAGGCCTGGGTGGAACCGAAGACAGTGAAGCCTTTTATCTCCGCGTCGGGGTCGGCGGCCGTTCCATCGGTGCCCAGCACGGTGAAATCGTCCTCGGAGCCGAGCTCGGTCTGCGCAAGCGAGGCAGCTGGAAGAATAATCAATAGCGGGAAGATGAAGGCGAACGCCAATGCGGCGAAAGCGCCAGAACTCCCGGAGGAAATCCAGAATTTTACCCGACCCATATCGATCCTTTTGCGATCAGCTATCCGTTATCATAAGGCGCACATTATATACCAAAAACCTGAAATCAATCCCGAAATTTCACGAAGTCCCATTTATTTGTTGCGCAGCCAGGCGGCGATCTTACTGCCCGAATTGAGGATCATGATGTATTCCCCGGGATTCTCCCCGCCGGTGACCTCCATGCGGGCCTGCGGGCTTTCCGTGCCTATGCCGACCGCGCCTGAAGTAGAGACCACCACCTGGTGTACCGTCCCGGTGCCTACCGCCAGGCTGTAGGCCTGCGAATCCTCGGCGTGAATTTCCAGGCGCGCGGAGGCGCCGGCAATCCCTACCCCCACATTGCCGGTCGCCTCGACCGAAAGGCCTTGTTTTCCAGGGGCGCCCTTTATGAGGGCGGTGCCTTCTACTGTAAGGGAGTTATTGACATTAAAATCGTTGGCGGTACCGGAGGAAACGTAGAAAGTCGCCCCGGCCTGCAAAGTATCCTGATCATGTATGGAAAGAGGGTCCACTTCAAGCCCGGCGGATGCGCCGCTGCCGCAGACCCACTGCGTCCCGCTCAACTGAAGTATATCGCCGTTTGCGCAGCCGGACTGGTTAAGTTTGGCCCTTGTTATAGTATCGTCCGCTATGTCCTGACCTGTTATCGTTCCATCCACTATATGCGTGGAAACTATCACATTCCCTATCCTGTCGCCGGACAATGATCCGATCGTTATCGCCGAAGCGTTCAGATTATAAAGCCCGGAACCGTCGCCGATGAACCACCCGGCGCTGACAGCCGAGGAGACCGTCATATAACCGCTTACCGTATGGGTGCCGAGCGCCGTTATCGGGTCAGCGCCGTCTCCGGCATGCGTGGAAGCGTGCGCTCCCGGCAGCCCGGAACCCGAAGTCGGGACCCAGTCCGTACCGTTCCAGAAGTTTACCACTTTCAGCCCGGTGTCGTACCAGAGTTCGCCATCCACTGAAGCCGCGGGCGGTGAAGCCGAGGTCGTATAACGCTTGCCCGAGAGCATGAGGCTGTTTATTGCGTACGGCGCCGATGTAAGTTCTTCCCTGGGCGAGAGCGTATTCCCCTCTATCTCCAGTTCCAGCCAGAGATTCCCGTCGTCCCAGTCGGCTATCACCGGATCCAGGACCACCTGGAAGACACCGGTAGAGACCGTTACGTCGGAAGCGGCGCTGGTCCACAGCGGGACCACCGACTCCGAGGAGTCGTATACCCGGAAGACCATCTCCCTGGTCCCGTTGACGAGGAAGCCGTTCTGGCGGATATTGCCCTGGTAGGTGAACTTGACCGGCACGGCGGCGCTGGCGGCGCCTACCGCCGAAAAAGGCGGGAAACCGGGCGAAGCGGACCAAAGTAAAACGGCCAGGCAGAAAAAGACGCGGCGGACGAGCCCGTTAAGGGCCGCCGCTCCCATCGCTTTCCCTGTTCCTGTCTTCCTCATAAAATCCGGTCGCCTTTATCCCCGCCAGTCCGCCGGGCCTATTCCCGGCGGGCCGAGGAGGAAGTATCCCGTCCCTTACTTCTTCTTTATCCAAGCCGCCAGCGAAGTATCGGAGTAGAACTTGGTGATATACTGTCCGCTGGTGGCCGTGCCTTTCACCGCCAGGGCCACGTTCGCTTCCGGGGCCTGGTTTATCGCGTGGGCGTCGGATATCGCGTCGCCGAGCTGGTTGTTCCCCCTCAGCGTGGCGTTGCCGTCCACGTTAAGGGTGGTATCGAAGTCGACCGCCCCGGCGACATCCAGCGTCTCGGTAAGCGTGGCGCTGGAAGCGGTGATGTGGCCTGCGTTCATTATCTCGTTATTGGCCATCTGCAGCGTGGTGGTAGCGATATGGTTGCCCAGGTTGTCCCCTGAAACCATGTCGGAAACATTGGACCACTGCATACCGCCGGCGACCGCTTTGGTAAGTACCTGCCCCGACGCGCCGCCGCCATAATGGACGTCGGCCACGTTCGAGAAGCTGCTCACTCCGGTGAAGTAAGCTCCCGCCGTAAAGGTGGAACCAGCGACGAACGATGTCTGGCCGTTGACGGTCACCAGGTCCCCGACGGCGTTGCCCAGGCCCACGTTGCCGTTGAGCAGCGTGGCGCCCTGCACCGTCAGCGCGTCGGAGAGCGTAGCGGCCCCGGTCAGATCCAGGGTGCTCCCTAATTTGGCCGCGCCGTCAGACTGGAACGCGCCCTGCACCGTCATGGATGAGTTCATCAGGGTTACGGCGGTGCCGCCGGCGTTCTGCAGGAACAGCGAGTTGACCAGGCCGGTACCCGCGGCGTCGACCATCTGCAGGTAGTAGGAATCGCCCAGAGAGGCAAGGCCGGTGTTGTCGTTCTCCCAGGTCAGAAAGCCGTTGCCCGAGGCTTTCAGCACCTTCCCCGCATTGGCCGCGCCGTTGTCGAAGTACAGGTTGGTGACCGCCCCGGTATTGCCCATGAACTGCACCGTGCTTTTGAGCACGCCGTAGCCCTGGACCTCGACGCGGGAGGTGAAGGTGGAGCTTCCGGCCGCATAAAGGCCGCTGGAGACCTGCACCTCGCCGTTCAGCACGACATTGCCCGCCTCCACCGGGATCAGGTACGAGGCCTGCGTCGAACCGAAGACCGAGAACCCTTTGACTTCCACGTCGGGGTCCACGGCGGTACCCTCGGTGCCGAGCACGGTGAGGTCGTCCTCTATACCGAACTCGGTACCGTTATCCTCGGCGTAAGCCGCGGGAGCCCATGCCAGCAGAAAGACCGCCAGCAGGGCCGTCACTCCTCTACTTGTCGCGTTCATACTTCCTCCTTACCGTCATCTATCGACTGACTACCAAATTACCATCAGTTTCCCGGTGCGGGAATTGCCACCGGAAACTACACGCCAGATATAAGTGCCGCTGGCCGCCTTGTCGCCGGAGGCGGTGCGCACGTCCCATTTGAGTTTGGGCATCATAAGGTTGTCCGGGATCCCCAGTTTACGCACCAGGCGCCCATCCAATGTATATATCTCTATATCCCCTTGCTGTGGGACATTGGTGAAAGTTATGCCGCCGGCCTCGGTGCCGGTCTGCCCCGCGCCGGAACCGGCCTGCGGGCCATTGGGCCTGAAAGGCACCGGGTAGGCGAAGACATTGTTTACGGCGGTGTCGAGCTGGCCTATCAGCGCGTAAACGCCGGGCAGGCCGAAATAGAGGCTCAGGGTCCTTGAAACCTTGTCCACTCCCGCGGAGGGCAGCGCCACCCACATGCGGCTTTCCTCGTCCAGCGTCCAGGCATTGAGCGTGTCCGCGCGCACCGGAGGATAAGAGCCGTCGATATTGCCGTCCCCGTCTTCGTCCTTATAGCGCATGGTCATAAGACCGCGGTTGGCCAACGGTTTACGGTAGAAATCCTGTTCGTCGAAAACGGCGAATTCTGTGAGATGGTCGGGGAAAAGACGGGACCAGGAGCCTTCGTTATAGGTCATCTTGCCGCTGGCGTCGTTTATGAGCCCGGGGTCCACGGCCAGCGGCTGGTTGAGGGGATTGCGGTTGAGGGTGATATCGAAGCGGAACTTGTCTATGGAATCCGCCGGCAGCGACAGGGTCAGGTCGCCGGAAGAGGTGGTCAGCGCCACCGGCCGCCCGCCCTCATAAGTGAAGTGGGGCGGGTTGTAGAAACCGGCGCGGTTTACGTACTCCGCCGCGGCGGAAACGAGGGAAGAGGGCGGAAGAACCTGCGCTGCGGCGCCTTTGACGCGGTATCCCCCCCCGTAAGACGCGCCGCCGCCGGGGTTCAGTACAGATGATTCAAGTTCGTATCCTCCGCCGGAACCGAGGGCACCGGATAAAGGGCACGGCGCCGTGGAGGCAAAAAGCGCCGCGAGGAAGACCGGGATGATCTGGGCATGGCTTTTCATATCGATACCTATAGTATAGAGGCAGGGCGCGGCCGAATCCCGAAGAAATGACGAAATAGGTATTGTGTACCGGATTTAATAGAATGATCGGATACACGACAGGGGGGGCGAATATGGCCACGATATTTTCAGAAACACTGGTTCGGTTGAGGAAGGAGGCGGGTTTCCCGACGGCCTATCGGTTTTATCATGACAACGGAGGCAAACCGGGCCTCAACATAACCTACCGGAAGTATCTGGCCATAGAGCAGGGGACCATACTTCCGGTTTTCGGCAGACTGAGTTTTTTTATAGCTGCGTTGCGCAGGGCCCCCATTGAACCGGAAGGAAAGGAACTGATCACCGCGTGGCTCAAATCGACGGTGGGAGAAAAGGACTATTCGGCGCTGATAAGCCCGCTGCTTTCCCCCCTTTCGAAGGTTCCCGTCGAAACGCCGATACGCGCGGCGATGAAGAAAACGCTGGCAAGACAAAAGCGTTACATAACTCCGGCGCAACTTAAAGCCATCACGGCCAACCGCGACAATTATCTCTGCTTCCTTTCTCTTTCCAACGATAGCGACGCCTGGCAACCGGAAGAACTGGCGCGGACGCTGGGATTGCCCGCCGCTCGCATAAAAACCGCGCTGGAGGAACTTAAACAGGCCAAACTGCTAAGAAAAGCCGGTTCCCGGTATCGCTGTCACCTTATGGACGATATGCTGGAATACCCGTCGGTTACCGACGCGACCCGTAACGCCATAGCAACATTATCCGACTATCAGGAAGAGCTTGTAGCCGCCGGCACCCGGGTCTGGCGGCAGCGCGGCGTTTTGAGAGCCGATTCCGAGGCGCTTTCCGGTTTTTTCCCGCTCATGGAATTAAACCTCTCCATCGCCCACACATATGCGACCAATGAAAGAACGAAAAAGACGGGGCTTTATTTCGTGGAAGGACGGATCGTGAAACTGAAAGATTTCTGAAGGCTACCCGAGGTAGCGATAGCCTTTACCGGGAACAGCCTGCACCTTCCCGGCCAGTTCCGGCGGGAGTTTCCGGCGCAGATTGTGCAGATGGGTGTCCACCAGGTTGACCACGGCCGCTGTCCGCCACACATGAGAGATAATCTCTTCCCTGGACAGGATGGCGGGGCTGTTCTTGACCAGCGCGTGAAGCAATTGAAATTCCCTGCGCGTCAGGCTTTCAAGCGTACGGCCCGCGTACCTGACAAGATGCGCCTTTATGTCTATTTCCAGTTCGCCGGCCCTTAGCGAGGACCCGCCGCTCTTATCGCGGGAGACCCGCCGCAGCAGCGCCTTCGACCACATCACCAGTTCGTCCATATCTATCGGTTTCGTCAGATACTGATCCACACCGGAGGAGAAACCCTTCTTCTTCTCGGCGAGAGCGGCCTTGCCGGTAAGCGCTATTATCGGGATATCCGGGAATCTTTCCCCTTCGCGGATGCCGCGGCAGATATCCAGACCATCGCCATCAGGCAGAGCCAGATCCAATATGACCAGGCAGGGACGGTGGCGCTCCAGGTAAGTTTCCGCGTCCCGGACGCAGCCCGCGCATACCGGACGAAACCCGGCGTCCGCAAGAACCGCTTCAAGCATCACGCGGGTTTCCCGGTTATCTTCGACCACTAGAACGCTGTTGCTCATAGTCAGAACAGAACTCTCCCGGCAGTTTTCGTAATTATACCGCAAATCGCCGCGCGAATCCCGAAGGGAACCGCGTAAGGCCTCGCAAGGTCACCAATCCAGCGCTATTGCGGACCATGGGAGTCGTAAGCCGTTCGGCTCATGCGCGGACTGCCGCCTAATTCCTAACATTTCATTGCGGGTTGTCGTGAGGCGCCGATGCCCACTTGAGCGAAATCTTAAGAATAAATTTAGTGGACCGGGAGACAGTGCGCGGCGTATACTAGTGTTCCTTACAGGTTTGGGCGCAGAAAAAGGAAAATGGATTTTTTTTCAATAGAACTGGCGGGACGGGACATGATGCATCTCCGCAGGTGGGAGCATGTCCTGCGCCGGGAGAAGTGGAACGTGGAGATCCTCAGCGGCGCCGCCACCGTCTCGCGGCCCGGCGAGCGTCTTATACTGCTGGCCGAGATAAGCGCACCGCAGTCCGGAACCCCCTCCTCCTGGATAAGCCGGTACAAAGAAATAAACCCCGCTTCCCTTATCGCGTTCGGAGACCCGGCGGAGATCTCCAACCGGTCCATTGCCGCCCTGCTGGCCGAAGGGGCGGATGATTTCATCTCCACGGATATAGACACCGCGGTACTGACCGCCAAGATAAAGGCGGTGCTGCGGAGAGTGGGCCCTCAGCCGTATCTTTCCTCCGCTCCGCTAAGGTCTTCCGACGGCCTCATCACCGCCTACTGCGCGGAAAGACGGGTCACCATCCGCAACGGGAAAGGAGACCGCGACCTGGAGAAAATAACTCCCAAAGAATTCGAGATACTGACTCTCCTCCTCTGCCACGAGGGGAAGATAGTCCCCCGCGAGACGATCCTGGATAATATCTGGGCGGAGAAAGCCGAGGCGGTGAATCCGGAGACGGTGGACAAGCATGTGGAATCCATACGCAGGAAACTGGGTAAGTACGGCTCCCGGATACGGACCATATACGGTTCCGGTTATCTCCTGGCGCAGGGCGGGGGCTGAACATGAACCTGCTCCTCATCGAGAACAACCCCGAGTTTAGTTCCGTTTTCGAACCTTATTTCCACGAATACGGGCATACCGTCGTCACCGTCTTCTCCGCGCAGGACGCCGCGCTGGCCGTCGCCAGCTGGAGGCCGGACGCCATACTCATAGGGTGCCCCCATCCCGGCCTGCGCCAGGCTATCTCCGGGATCAAGCTGGAACCGGCACTCGGGTCCCTGCCCCTGATCGTCCTCTCCTGCAATCCGGACGATCGCCAGGATGGCGCGGCGGCGTTCATAGACAAAAGCGCGCTCCTTTCCGATATGGAGAAACAGATACTGAAGGCGGCGGGAGTGCGGGCATGAAACCGAAGGTACTGCTGATCGACGACGATTTTTTTCAGATCAGGATAACTTCCAGGTATTTCCAGAAGACCGGCTGGACCGTCCTCACCGCCGGCAACGGCGAGGACGGACTGAAAGCTGCGCTTACGGACAGGCCGGAACTTGTCATCGTGGATTACTCGATGCCGCTGATGAACGGATATGACTTCATCATAAAGCTCCACTCGGCCCCGGAGGCAAGGGATATCCCGGTACTGATGCTCAGCGGCTGTGAGCCTGCGCCGGAAATACAAAAACTGACGAAAAGCGACTCCGCTTTCCTCGGCTTTCTGGCAAAGCCCGCCAGCTTTATTGATATAGAGAAGCATATCCTGTTTTCCCGCTCGTACAAGAACGCGACCCGGTAAGGGGAAATATGAGAATACTGATCGCTGACGATGATAGAAATTTCCGCACCCTGATAACTGACGTTATAACGGAAGGCGGCCATACGCCCATGCCGGAAGAGAACGGCCGCCTGGCCTGGGAGCGCCTGGAGAAGGAAGGCGCCGACATGGCGGTGCTGGACGTCAACATGCCGGAGATGGACGGGCTCGAGCTGCTGAAAAGGATACGCTGCAGCCCGAAGCACAAGGGCCTGCCGGTGCTGATGCTGACCATCAGGGCCTTCGCGGAGGACCAGGTTTCCGGGTACGACACCGGCGCGGACGATTATCTTACCAAGCCTTTCGACAACGACATACTCCTGGCCCGCATAACGGCCCTTGCCCGCCGCACCGGGCTGGGGATATAAACGAGCGGGACACCTTCCCCCCCTGCGGCGCGGCAGCCAGGACCCGGGCTTCGGGATTCAGACGGCCGCTCCGTGATATAATCGCGTGAACGCTCTAAGGGGGCTCTGTTCTATGGGGATAAAAAAGATACTGATAGTAGACGATGACGACAATTTCCGAAACCTGCTTTTCATGGCGCTGGCGGAGGATTTCGACGTGGCCTTCGCCACGGACGGCCGGAGAGGCCTGGCGCTTATCGAAGAGGAAAAGCCGGACCTGATAGTCTGCGACGTCATGATGCCGAATATGTCGGGTCTGGAACTGCTCCGGGAGCTTTCCGCGGACGAGGACACACGGGATATCCCCGTCATAGTGATGACCGGCAGCAATTTCGACGTCTCCACCCGCCAGTTGTTCAAACAAGAACGCAACTTCCGCGATTTCATCGAAAAAATGACCCCCTTGAACCTCATTGTCGAACGGGTAAAAGAACTGACCGCGGGGAAGGCCTGACGCCGTATGCAGGCAGTGATACTGGCCATTGATGACAACAGACAGTTCATCGACCTTATAAAGGCCGAGTTCGAGCCGCAATTCACCGTGGATTCCGCCGCGACGGCCGAGGAAGGCCTGATAAAAGCCGGGGAGTGCCGCCCCGCCATCATACTCCTGGACATAAACCTGCCGGGGATGAGCGGGGTGGACTTCCTGAGGCAGATGGCGCGCAAGGAATCCCTCCGCGGTATCCCGGTGCTGGTGATAACCGCCAGCGATTACAACGGCGTGACCGAAAGCCTGGTCCGGCACGAACCCAATGTCGCCGGCTTCCTTACTAAGCTTCTGCCCATGAACACCCTCCGCGAAAAGATCCTCGCCTCCATTTCAGCTAGATAAATGGGGACACAATACCTATTTCNNCGAAATAGGTATTGTGTCCCCATTTTTTCCTAAAATACGGGTATGGCTAAAAAAGTTAAGGTTTACGCTTTAAGTACCTGCGGCTGGTGCCGCAAGACCACCGAGTGGCTCAAGAAGAACGATATCAAGGCCGAGGTGATCTACACCGACAAGATAGAGGACCCGGCGGAAAAGGAAAAGGTAACCGGCGAGGCGAAAGCCAAGGCGGGCAAGCTGACTTTCCCCACCGTGGTCATCTGCGACGATAATGACGAGTGCATAATAACCGGCTACGACCCGGCCGCCATGGAAGAGAAACTGCTCAAATGAACGACGAGGAACTCAAGGCCAAAGCCTCCGCCCTGCGGGAGAAGCTGGACCGCGAGGCCCGCGAAGGCGGGTATATCATCAATCCGGACGCCGATATGACCGGCTTCCTCTGCGAGGGGCTGGTGCGCAATATCGAGCGCTACGGCTACATGGCCTGCCCCTGCCGGCTCGCCTCCGGCAAGCGCGCCGAGGACCTGGACATCATCTGTCCCTGCGACTATCGCGACCCCGACCTGGCCGAACACGGCGCCTGTTTCTGCGCCCTTTATGTCGACTCCGACATAGCCTCCGGCAAAAAAGAGGCGCGCAGCGTGCCTGAACGGCGTCCGGACGCGGAGCAGCGCGCGGCGGCCGGCGGGGCTCAAAAGTCCCCATCCCCGGAAAAGAGCGCGCCGGCGCGCGGCGCCGGCGGCATGAAGGTGTGGAGATGAAAGGTCTGCGGCTATCTCTGCGC
>DNQL01000296.1 GCA_003500765.1 Elusimicrobiota bacterium
CCCGCCGCGGCCGTCGCCGCCGCCGCGGTTAAACCGGCCGAGGCCGCTAAAACCGCGCTGGTCTATTA
Organism: Elusimicrobiota bacterium; assembly: GCA_003500765.1. Taxonomy (GTDB): domain Bacteria; phylum Elusimicrobiota; class Elusimicrobia; order Elusimicrobiales; family UBA9959; genus UBA2231. The sequence continues at coordinate 69 of DNQL01000296.1, forward strand.
TTTTTATACCAGCGCGCGCTGTTATTCCTGCAATACGCTGGAGCGCTATACCCGTGAAGCCGTAGAGGGCGATTTTAAGGACCCTTATAAGGGCTGGCGGGTGGAATTCCGCGGCGTTAACGTGGACGAGCCGGCCAACCGTCATTTCGTAGAGGACTATAAGCTGGCCTCCAAAGCGGTAGTGGCGCAGAAATTCGAAGGGGACAAGCCCCTGGCCTGGAAGGAACTGCCGGATGTCTGGCGGCTGCTGGGGAACAAGGAACTGTTCGCCGGCTACGTGGTCGGAGAGATACAGGGCCTCCTGGACGCCGAATGACAGCGGAATTCTGGGCGGCGGCCGTGACGGCCCTGTGGACGGGGGTGATCACTTCGGTGAGCCCCTGCCCGCTGGCCACCAATATCGCGGCGCTTACCTATATCTCGAAGCATTCCGGTTCGCATAAACTGGCGGTGCTGGGCCACGGCCTGCTTTACGCCCTGGGCCGGGCGCTGGCCTATATCGTCATCGGCTTCCTTATAGTCAAGAGCCTTCTTTCCGCGCCGGCTTTCTCTTTCTTCATGCAGAAATACGGCAACCAGGCCCTCTCTCCCATACTGGTGCTGGCCGGCATGTACATGCTGGACATGTTCGGGCGGGGCTTCGAGGGCTTCAATGTCTTCGACCTGTCCAGGTTCAAGGCCAGGGCGGGGGCTTTCTCCTCGCTGTTCATGGGCCTCATCTTCGCGCTGGCCTTCTGCCCCATTTCGGCGGCTCTCTACTTCGGCGTCATAATCCCGCTGGCCGCCGGCAACGCCGCGCCTTTATCGCTGCCTCTGCTCTACGGCTTGGGCACCGCCCTGCCTGTCATCGGCCTGGCCGTGGCCCTGGACTTCGGCCTGAAGAAGGTCTCCGCCATAACCGGCCTGGCCGGGAAATTCGAGCGCTACGCCAAGCCCGCCACGGGTTGGATCTTCGTCGCCGCCGGGGTATACCTGGGTCTTAAATACATTTTCGGGGTCATCTAGGAGGAAAAATGAAGACTTCCCACGCGCGGACGCGTTCGATGGTACGCAAGGCTTACGGCACGGTGGCCAGGAAGGCCGTCTCCTGCTGTTCGGGTTCATCCTGCTGCGGCGCCCCCGCCCCGGCGAAGAGCGAGGGGGAACTGGGTCTCTCCTGCGGCGACCCGGTCTCTTTCTCGAAGATAAGGAAAGGAATGACCGTGCTGGACCTGGGCTCCGGCGCGGGCAAGGACGTATTCATCGCCGCGCCGATGGCGGGGGCGAAGGGGAAAGTCATAGGCGTGGACATGACGCCGGCCATGCTGGCGCTGGCCAGAAAGAACGCGGAGAAATTCTCGGCGCGCACCGGCCTTAAGAACGTGGAGTTCCGCAAGGGCGTGATAGAGAAACTCCCGGTCAAAGACGGCGAGGCCGACCTTATCGTCTCCAACTGCGTCATAAACCTTTCGCCCGACAAGCCGGCGGTGTTCCGCGAGGCCTTCCGGGCGCTAAAGCCCGGCGGCGCAATCGTGGTCAGCGACATCGTCCTCAACCGCGAACTGCCGCCCGCCCTGAAAAAGCACGCCGGTCTCTACGCCGCCTGCGTGGCGGGGGCGCTGCTGCGCAAGGACTATCTTGGGGCTATAAAGGCCGCCGGCTTCACCGGGGTGAAGCTGCTCTCCGACCGCCTCTACTCCGCTTCGGGCACCTGCTCGGACCCCATAACGGACAAAGCGGGCAAAGCGCTGGCGGGTTCGGCTTCGAGCATAACCGTATACGCCAGGAGGAAGAAATGAAGAAGATACTTTTTCTCTGCACGGGCAATTCCTGCCGCAGCCAGATGGCCGAAGGGTGGGGAAAGAAACTTCTGGCCGGGAAAGCGGATGTCTTTTCGGCGGGAACCAAGCCCGGCACGCTGGACCCGCGGGCCGTGAAGGTCATGGCCGAGGCGGGGGTGGACATCTCGGGCCATCGCTCCAAGCACGCCGACGAACTCAAGGGCGAGGCCTTCGACCTGGTGGTGACGGTCTGCGACAACGCGCGCGAAACCTGCCCCGTCTGGTTCGGCAGGTCGGAGAAGCTGCACCGCAGTTTCGAGGACCCGCCGCACCTCGCCAAAGAGGCGAAAAGAGAGGAAGAGGCGCTGGCGCATTACCGCCGCGTGCGTGACGAGATACGCGATTTCGTGGCGGGCCTGATGAAAGGAGAGAAGTAATGGAAGGCATAACCAAGAAATTATCGTTCCTGGACCGCTACCTCACGCTGTGGATCTTCGCCGCCATGGCCGTCGGCGTGGCCGGCGGCTGGATGTGGCCGCAGGCCGTGGCCGACTTTAACGAGGCCTCCAGCGTGGGCACCACCTCCATCCCGATAGCCATCGGCCTCATCCTTATGATGTACCCGCCGCTGGCCAAGGTGAAATACGAGGAGATGCACCGGGTGTTCTCCAATAAGAAGGTGCTGGCCCTGTCGCTGGTACAGAACTGGCTGGTCGGCCCCGTCCTGATGACCGCGCTGGCGATGATATTCCTGCGCGACAAGCCGGAATATATGGTGGGCCTTATCATGATAGGCCTGGCGCGCTGCATCGCCATGGTCATAGTCTGGAACGACCTGGCCCGCGGCGACCGCGAGTACTGCGCGGGGCTGGTCGCCTTCAACTCGGTGTTCCAGGTGCTGTTCTTCCCCGTCTACGCCTGGTTCTTCATCACGCTGGTGCCCGGCTGGTTCGGCCTCGAGGGAGCGGCGGTAAATATCACTATGGGGGAGATAGCCAAAAGCGTCTTCATTTACCTCGGCGTGCCGTTCATCGCCGGCATACTCACCCGATTCTCGCTGATAAAGGCGAAAGGCCACGCCTGGTACTCGGAGAAGTTCATCCCGGTCATAAGCCCGCTGACGCTGGTGGCGCTGCTCTTCACCATCGTGGTGATGTTCTCCATAAAAGGCGAGAACATAGTGCAGGTTCCGCTCGACGTGGTGAGGATCGCGGTCCCGCTGCTGGTCTATTTCGTGCTGATGTTCCTTGTCTCGTTCTGGATGAGCCGCAAGGCGGGCGCGGATTACCCCGAGTCTGCCACGCTCTCCTTCACGGCGGCGTCCAATAACTTCGAGCTGGCCATAGCGGTGGCCATAGCCACCTTCGGCATCGGTCACGGCGCGGCTTTCGCCGCCGTCATCGGCCCGTTGGTGGAGGTGCCGGTGCTCATCGGGCTGGTGCATGTCTCGCTGTGGATAGGCCGGCGCTGGTTCGGCCGGCCCGGCGAGGACGGTCCCGCCGCGGTGCGCACGGCTGAAACCGCTTGAAAGCCCGCCCTTATTTTGTGACAATAAAGGAAAGTCGCAGGCAGGGGGAACGATGAATACAAAAGCCATGAATGTCGGTTTCGCGGCGGGTCTTACCGCCATACTCTTCATGTCCGGCTGCGCCGGCAAGAGGGACGAGGCTACGGTCGGCACGCCCGCCAATCCGCTGGTGGTGGTCCTGTCGCCGGCCTATTCGCCGGCTTCTGTCCCGGGCGCGGAGGAGACGATAAAGAAGCACCTTGAATCGGCCTCGGGCCTGACCGTGCAGGTGCGGGTGGCGCCCACTCAGACGGAGGCGATAAACGCTTTCGCCGCCGGCAAGACCGACGCCGCCCTGCTGCGCCTGGAGGAGTACCTGGTGGCCCGTCAGGAGCACGGTGTGAGCCCGGGCCTGCAGGCGCTGCGCGAGGGAGGCGCCTCCGATTACGAGGCGGTGCTGCTTGCCCGCCAGGACAAGAAGACCAGCCTGGACGGACTCACGGGCGGCAAGATAGGTTTCGTGGGGCCGTACTCCATAAGCGGCTTTACCCTGCCCTCCATCTACCTCAAGAAAGCCGGCGAGAAGTTCACCCCGGTCTTCTCCGGCGGCCACGACGAGAACGTGGAACGGCTGCTCAAAGGCGAATTCGACGCCGCCGCCACCTACGCCCGCTACGCCTCCAAGCGCAAAGGGCTGAAAGTGCTGGCCGTCACCGGCAGGATCCCGAACGAACCCCTGGTGGTGAGGCGCGGCCTGGACGCGGCCAAGCGCGAAAAGCTGCTCGCGGCTTTCGTTTCCCTCTCCTCCAAGCCCGAGGGCCGCAAGGCGCTGGGAGCGATGGCCGACATAACCGGCTTCCGGCCCGTGGACGCTTCGGTCTATAAGCCGATACACGACATAATACGCAAAGAGGGCAAGTCGGTATACGACCTGGTCCCCGACGGCTGGAACATACACCGGCTGAACCAGCCTTATTTCCCCGACTGACATTCACCGTCGGAAAAGCCTCCCCCGGCCGCAGGCGGGGGAGGCTTTTTTTTCGCGCGGGGATGAAAAAAACGGTCCCATGTGCTAGACTATAAAGAGAGGGTTTTATGAAGCATAAGGTTCTGATAATCGACGACGATCCCAATATCAGGCTGGTCCTGAAGGGGATCTTTGCCGGCTGCGACATAAGCGAGGCGCAGGACGGCAAGGCCGGCCTGGCCCTCATACAGGCTTCCCGGCCCTCGGTAGTGCTCCTCGACCTCAAGATGCCCGTCATGAACGGACTGGACGCCCTCAAAAAGCTGAAGACCCTCTCCCACAGGCCGCTGGTATTCGTCCTGACCGGCAACGACGACCTCGATACCGCCGCCAAGGCCCTGGACCTGGGCGCCTGCGGCTATATAACCAAACCCTTCAGCCCCAAGGATATCAAGCGCGTGGTATTCGCCGCGCTGGCCGAGAAAGAGGAACAGAACCCGCATCCCGACCGGTTCTGGCGGGTGGTAGGCAAGGACGAATAGGCAATAGGTATACTGTCCCCCGAAATGAAGAACCCCGGGCTTGCGGCCCGGGGTTCTTTTTTTTGTCCTTCGCCTGTATTAGAACTTATAGCCGACCGAGATGGCCGGGAGGCGGGCGATGGAGCTGTAGGTGCCGTTGAGCTCGGTTCCAGTCGTCAGCGAACCGTTGTCGTTAAGGCTGTCATTGATAGTCCTCTCCATGAACTTCAGGTAGAGGTAAGAAGCGTCCACGGTCCAGTTTCCCCTGGTCCAGCCGGCTCCCACGGAGAAGGCCAGCCGGTTGGCGTCGGGATTGCGGGTCTCGAAGTAGGAGTTGGAAACCGGGCTCAGGTCATAATAGGCGCCGGCGCGCAGTTTCCAGTTCTCATTGAACTTATGTTCGCCGCCCACGCGGAAGGCCCATACGCTCCGCCAGTTCTTATAGTCTATGGTCTGCGTCCAAGTCCCGTTGTCCCGCTGGTAATCGATGATGAGCCTGCGGTAGGTGGTCCAGTTTGTATAGTCGGCTTCGGCCGAGAATATCCAACTGTCATTGGGCCGATAGGCCGTGCCGATCTGCAGTGTGTCGGGCAGGGTGATAGTGGTGCGGCCGGTCTGGTTGTTGGCGGGGGGCAGGAGGCCGGCGAGTGCGACTGTCGGCAGGTTTATTTTGCCGTCTATGCCGACCTTGACCGGGCTGCGATAATTGGCGGCGAAGTTCCACTTGTTCCACTTGTACATCGCGGCCAGGTTCCAGCCGCCGCTGGTGCCGTCGCCTTCCAGCGTCTGTTCGATATTGTCGCCGGCCGCTTCTATCTTTTTGTTCATCGTGGCGTCCAGGTAAACGAAGCTGGCGCCGAGCGACACGGAGAGGTTCTCATTGACCCTGTAGGCGCCGTTGAGGTTGGTGTATACCGCCTTGAGGGCGGACTCGGTGGCTACCTCGCGGGTCAGCGAGCCGGTCTTGTCCCACTCGGTGGAAAGGCCGTAGGGGGGATTTACGCCCACGCCGATGGCCCATTTCTGGTTCAGCCTGCGGGTGGCGTAGAAATGCGGGAGGGGGTGGACCTTGCTTTCGGGCTTGTCTATGGTCGTTCCCTGCTTGTGTTCCGTCTGGGGGGCGACGAAGACGCTGCCCAGGGATATGTTGGTCCCTTCCAGGTCCGTCATGGCGGCCGGGTTGTACCAGACCGCGGAGGCGTCGTTGGCGACGGCGGTGAAGGCGTTGCCCATGCCGTTGGCGGCCGCGCCCTGGTTGGCCTGCCTGAAGCCGGCGGCGCCGGCATTGGCGGCCATGGCCGCTACTATCAGTATCGCGAGTTTTTTCATTGTTTGTTTTTCTCCTTGGCTCCTGCGCCGCGCCGGCTGCGTTCAGCCGCATTCATCCCGGAACGGTTCGGTGCCGCTACATTCTAATAGTTATCTGTTAACGGGGACTTTGAGCGGGGTCAAAGTTCCCAGACGATGAGCGTGCCGTCATTGGAGGCGGAGACCAGCCGTTTGCCGTCCGGAGAGAAGGCGACGCAGTAGACCTCGTCCGAGTGCCCTTCCAGCAGTACGGGCGGGGCGTCGGAGAGCGGGTCCCAGAGCCGCGCCTCGCCGCCGCCGGAGGCCAGGACCTTGCCGTCCGGAGAGAAGGCCAGGGAGTTGACCCACCCGGCGCTCTTCACCTGCTTTATCATGGCGAAACCGGCCGTGTCCCATACTTCCAGCGACTTTCCCATGCCGGTGCCGGCGGCCAGCAGGTTGCCGGCGGGGGAGAAAGCCAGCGCCCGCACCCCGTAAATATAGTCCTCGTGCGATTTGAGGGCGGAACCGTCCTTCCAGAACTTGAGGGCCGTGCCGCCGGTGGCCGCTATGCCGGCCACCGAAAGGGCGCAGGCCTTGATGTCGCCGCTCTCCGGCCGGAGGGTGTCCACCGGCTTGAGGTTGGCGGAATCCCAGATGACGGCCAGCCCGTCGTCGCCGCCGGTTATCAGCCTGTTGCCGCCGGCGCCGGTGGAGATGGCGTTGACCGCGCCCGTGTGTTTGGCGGCCTCGCGGACGGGGGTGAGATCGGCCGCCCGCCAGCTGCGCACGGCCTTGTCCCAGCCGGCGGTGAAGATCACGGCGCCGTCCGCGGAGAAACATAAACCCTTTATGTCGCCGGCGTGGGCTTTTACGCTCCTGAGGCAGGAGCCGTCGGCCGCGGACCAGAGTTTGAGCTCATTGTCCTCGCCGCCGCTGGCCACCATCGTGCCGCAGGGCGAGAAAGCCGCCGCCAGCACCCCGTCGGTATGTCCTTTTAAAGTAATCGCTATTTTCGGCATCGCGGCCCCCTTGGAAAGATGGTTTAGATTCTAACAAATTTGCGCGGCGGGTCCGGCCAAAGGGCCCAGTAAATAAGGGGCCTCCCAAGCCTTGACAGGTCAAGTCTTTGATGGTATTAATATGGTAGCGGTAAACGCGGTAACAGGGGAACATATGAAACTCGTTCTGACATCGGTACTGGCGGTCTCGGTATTCTGCGGGGCCGCGGGCGCCTCGGGCTTCGAGCAGGAGCTCAGGCAGGCGGAGGATAATTTCGCGGACGTGAAGCTGGCGGACGGGCTGGAAGTGCCGCTGCCGGTCCCGTCTGCGTCAATGCCGGAGGGTATGGACGGCATGCCGGACATCTTCGGCTATTTCGAAGCCCTCAAGCCGGTAGAGGCCGGCGCCAGGGAACTGGCCGGTTTCGACAAGGCCGCCACCGCGCTCACCCGGCCCGCTGGGGAGGTCCTTTACCGCGTGGAACTGGCCACGGTGAAGAACGCCTACCTGCGCACGGCCAAAACATTCAGGACCTCCAGGGGCACCACTGTGCATGTCAGCGGCTCCAAGGCCTCCACCTGTCCCGACGGCGGCAACGGCTGCAAGGACAAGGAGAAGTTCTTCCTGGTGCTCACCACCGACAAGGGGGAGTCTTTCTTCGCCCGGGCCATGGATATCGTCAACTGGGGCATCTTCATGAGCGGGTCCAAGACCTTCACCATAGACGGCGAGAAATATACGGTCAAGGTCAAGGCCAACGCTTCGACCCCGGAGAACAGCATGCTCGAGGTGAAGGGCCCCCGCGGCGTGGTTCTGAACGCCAGCCTCAAGGACCTGGGCGACGCCGTGGCCGCCAAAGGCACGGACGTGCGCCTGTCGAAGAACTACAAGCTGGCCTACGGCAACGAGATAGTCCAGGGGCCGCAGGGCGCCAGGTTCACCCAGAAGATGCTGGTCCTGATGATCCCTTTCCCCGTGCAGGACGCGGCGAACTATTTCATACTCGAGGCCGCGGACATAAAGCCGGCCGGGGTGATGTTCCCGGAGCTGGAGCGCGGCCACGGCTTCAGGATGAACGGCGGCACGCTGGAGATCTTCAGGCTCAACTGAGCGAGGGGTGAGGCGTGAGAAGCCCCGGGCCCGGCCCCGGGGCTTTTCTTTTTGGGTAAATACTATAATGTAGGCGATGTTCAACTTCGCCGAGGATGTAAACACCGTTTTCCGCAAGGACCCGGCCGCGCGCGGCCTCTTCGAGGTCCTGACCTGCTATCCCGGCCTGCACGCCGTCTGGCTGCACCGCCTGGCCCACCGCCTCTGGACGGCCGGCTGGCATACCACGGCCCGGCTTATCTCGCATATCGCCCGCTTTTTCACCGGCGTGGAGATACATCCCGGCGCCACCATCGGCCGGCGCTTCTTCATCGACCACGGCATGGGCGTAGTCATAGGCGAGACTACCGAAATAGGCGACGATGTCCTGCTCTACCAGGGCGTCGTGCTGGGCGGCACCTCGCTGGAGCATAAAAAGCGCCACCCGACGCTGGGCGACGGTGTTGTGGTAGGCGCGGGGGCCATAATACTGGGCGCGATAAATATCGGCGCCCGCTCGCGGGTAGGCGCCGGGTCGGTCGTACTGCAAGCCGTGCCGCCCGACAGCACCGTTTTCGGCGTGCCCGCCCACGCCAAGGCCTCCCCGGCCGAGAGGGGCACACAGCTCGACCACGATAAGGTGGCCGACGTCTGCTGGGACGAACTGGAATCCCTGCGGGCGGAAGTGGAAGCTCTGAAAAAGAAGGTTGGATGAAATACGCTCCCGATATCGTTTCCCTTATCGGTGGCACCCCGCTGCTGCGCCTGAATAAAGTCGTCCCCGCTGGCCGCCTGGCTCTGGCCAAACTGGAATCGTTCAACCCGATGGGCTGCGTCAAGGAACGCGCGGCCCTCGGCATGCTCTCCGCCGCCAGGGAGGCGGGCCTGCTCAAGCCGGGCGGCACGGTGGTGGAGCCCACCTCGGGCAATACCGGCATAGGACTGGCCTGGCTCTGCGCGATATGGGGGTATAAGATAATACTGACCATGCCGGAAACGATGAGTTCCGAGCGCCGGGCCCTGCTCAAGGCGCTTGGCGCCGAACTGGTGCTTACGCCGGGCTCCGAGGGAATGGCCGGAGCGGTAAGGAAGGCGGAGGAGATAGCCGCCGCCACGCCCGGCTCTTATATCCCGCAGCAGTTCGAAAACCCCGCCAACCCGGACATTCACCGCCGCACTACGGCCGAGGAGATCTGGCGCGACACGGACGGCAAAATAGATATTTTTATAGCCGGCGTCGGCACCGGCGGCACCATAACCGGCGT
>DNQL01000318.1 GCA_003500765.1 Elusimicrobiota bacterium
GGCCGCTTCGGGCGTGGCTATGCCGCCGCCGGCGCCGACGCGCGGCGCCCGCGCGTAGCCGCGTTCGGCCTGTATCCGGTCGCGCAGGGCGATGATCGTCGGGAGAAGATTCACGAGGGGCCTGTTGTCGGTGTGGCCGCCGGAATCGCCTTCGGCCGTGACGTCCTCCGCTACCGGGACCAGCGAGGCCAGCTGCGCCTGCTCCGGAGTGAGCTCGCCGCGGGAGACCAGTTCCTTGAGGAACTTCTCCGGCGCGGGGGAGAAGAAGCGCTCGGCCACTTCCACGCGCGACACCTTGCCGATGACGCGGTTGGGCGTCTCGATGGAGCCGTCGGCGGCCCGGCGTATTCCGGCGGTGCGGAAGCGTATCAGCGGCAGCGTCAGGCCGATGAAGGCCGAGGCCTCCACGAGGCGCACGCCGCGCTTGAGGTAAAGGTCCACCAGCGCCGTTTCCAGCGCCGGGTCGGACGGGCTGTGTATGAGGTTGAAACCGTAAGGGATACCGTCGGCGGACCGCAGGCGGTCGATGGCTTTCTCCACTTCTTCCACCGGCTGGCCCGCCGCTCCGTAGAAGCCCAGCATGCCGGCCCGGCCCAGCGCCTCGGCCAGCTCCGTCGAGCTGATGCCGTTGGCCATGGAGCCGCCGACATAAGCGAAGCGCAGGCCGTGGGCGGCCAGGAAAGCGGGATCGCCGAGGCTGCCCGGCAGGCAGGGATGCACGAAGGCGCCGTCCCGGCCGCGGCCTTCGGTGAATACGGCCGCGCCGTCCCCGGGGACGACGGTATAGGCCCGGTCCAGCGACCGGAGGCAGGAGGCGGCCGCCTCCGAAAAGGGAAGATAAAGTGGCTGTGGCGTGCGCGGCGCGGCTATGGTCAAGACTTTCTCCGTTCCGGGAATGACAAAAAGGCCTCCATAGGCGCTATGGAGGTGATTCAATATTATAGTTATTAATGGGCGCCCCGGTCCAGAACCCTGACCCGGGACCTGTTCAGATGGGACGGGCCTTGCGCTCGTAGCCGAGGGCCGAGGTTATGCGGACCCGGACGAAGTCGCCCGGCCGGGGCTTTTTTCCGCCGGCTCCGGAGGAAACTTCCACCGTGCCGTCTATTTCCGGCGCGTCGCGGTAGGTGCGGCCGAATCGCGGCGAATCCATCAGGACCTCGAACTTTTTGCCGATCAGGCCGGCGTTGAGCGAATCGACGACGGCGGCCTGGGCGGCCAGCAGCTCGTTCATGCGCGCGGTCTTCACTTTCTCCGGGACCTGGTCCGGGAAGCCGGCGGCCGAAGTTCCGGGTTCCGGCGAATATTTGAAGACCCCGACATTGTCGAGCCTCTCTTCACGCACGAAGCGCAGCAGCCGGGAGAAATCCTTTTCGGTCTCGCCGGGAAAACCGACTATAAAATTCGTGCGTATCGCCGCGCCGGGCATCAGGCGGCGGATGGAGGCCAGCGTGCGCCGCAGGCCTTTCTCCGTCGAGCGGCGGTTCATGGCCTTGAGCACCGCGTCGGAGGAGTGCTGCAGCGGCAGGTCGAGGTAGCGGCAGATGTTTTCCGCGCCCGCCATCACGCGCAGCAGCTCGGGCGTGACGCGTTCGGGGTAGGCGTACATGACGCGTATCCAGCGCAGGCCCTTTATGGCCGAGACCCGCCGCAGCAGCCTGGCCAGCGCGGGCTTGCCGTAGAGGTCGGCCCCGTAAAGTGTCGTGTCCTGCGCTATCAGGGAAATTTCTTTCGCGCCGCTCTGCGCCAGCAGCCGTGCCTCTTCGACGGCGGCCTCCAGCGGCTTGGAGCGGAAAGGGCCGCGCAGCGAGGGTATCAGGCAGTAGGCGCAGCGGTTGTCGCAGCCGTCGGCGACTTTCAGGTAGGCGCTGTGCGGCGCGGTGAGCCGCAGCTTGAGCGGCGGGGCCTCCAGGGCGGGGACACAATGCGGCATTGTGTCCCCTAGTATAAGGCCGCCGGTCTCCAGCGCGCGGGCCGCCTCCCTCAGCGCCCCCACGCCTATGGCGGCGTCGGCTTCGGGGAATTTATCGAGCAGCCTGCCTTTAAGGCGTTCGGTCAGGCAGCCGGTTATGATGACTTTTTTGAGCAGCCCGCGTTTTTTGAGGGCCAGCAGCCGGCGTATCTCGGCCTCGGACTCCTTCACCGCCGAGCCCAGGAAGGCGCAGGTGTTGACCAGCGCCGCGTCGGCTTCTTTCTCGTCGGAGACTATCTCCCAGCCGGCGCCGGCCAGCTCGCCGGCCATGACCTCGGCGTCGGCCAGGTTCTTGGGGCACCCCAGGCTGGAGATGAAGATCCTGGGGACGTTGTTTAGTTCTTTGGTTTTTTTGAAAGCCATACCTGTGAGAAGCGCGGGCCACGGTGAAAAACTAAAGAACTAAACAACGTCCCCTTCCCTTATCAATGCTTCTCGAAGCGCTTGATCATGTAGAAGATCGCCACGCCCATCATGATCATCAGCGCGAAGAATACCGGGTAAGAGATGTACCAGTTCTCCGGCCCGGCCAGGCCGGTGAGCTCCGACATGCCGCCCATACCGGCGAAGAAACTGGGCACCGCGATCGCTATCACGATGGCGTTGAGGTTCTTGAGCAGGATATTGAGGTTGTTGCTGACTATCGACGCGCGCGCGCCGACCAGCGAGGCGAAGATGTTGGAGTAGATCTCCGCCTGGCGGTAGCACTGCGTGTTCTCGATGAGCACGTCGTCGATGAACTCGCGGCTGCGCTCGGTGAAGCCCAGCTTCTCGCCGTTGGCCTTGAGGCGCTCTATGACGAAGGCGTTGGAACTGATGGCGTTGAGGTAGTAGACCAGGCTCTTCTCCAGCGTGAACATGTTGAGCAGGTAGCGGTTCTCCATGGAGCGCGTGATCTTGGTCTCTATCTCGTCGGCGATCATGTTGATCACCTTGAGATGTTCCATGAAGTGGAAGATGGCGTTGTAGAGGAGCTTGAGGAATATCTCCTTCAGGCCCGCGACATGCTTGAAATATTTGCCGGTGAAAATGGGCATCTCCTCGGAGAGGATGACCAGGAGCCGGTCCTTGAAAAGGAACAGGCCCATCGACGAGACCTTGAAGAGGAAGTGGTCCTTGGAGGAATAGTTCTTCGGCCGCTTGAAGATGAGCTCAAGGTGGCCGTCCTCCACCTCGAGGCGGGCCGGCTCTTCCGGGTCCAGCGAGGAGTGCAGGTTGTGCTCGTCCACGGCGAACTCGGCCAGCAGTTCCTTGCGTTCCGCTTCGTCGGGGTTGACCGCGACGGTGACGCAGTGCGGGCCCTGCGGCGCTTCTTTGAGCTGGTTCGCTTCCAGGTTGTAGCGTGTTATCATTTTTTAGCCGCCGGCCCGAGCTTCTCCGCGACGGTGCGTCCCATGTCCGAAAGGTTCTCCACCACGGTGACGCCCGCGGCCAGGAGGGCCTCCACCTTGCCGGCGTGGGTGCCCGCGCCGCCTTCCACTATCGCGCCGGCGTGGCCCATGCGGCGGCCGGGAGGGGCCGTCTTGCCGGCCACGAAAGAGAAAACCAGCTTGGACATCTTATCTTTTATGAAGCGCGCGGCGTCTTCCTCC
>DNQL01000251.1 GCA_003500765.1 Elusimicrobiota bacterium
CGCCCGGGGTCTATTCCGCGCGCTACGCCGGGGAGGGCTGCTCTTACGCCGACAATAACGCCAGGCTGCTGCGCGCGCTGGAAGGAGTTCCGCCCGAAGCGCGGCGCGCGTCCTTCCGTTGCGTGATAGCCCTCTGCTCTCCGGACGGATCGGCCGTGACGGCGGAGGGCCGGGTCCGGGGCCGCATACTGGAGGAGCCGCGCGGCGCGGACGGCTTCGGCTACGATCCCCTCTTTCTTCCCGACGGCGAGAGTCTCTCCTTCGCGGAACTGCCCGCGGAAGAGAAGAATTCAATGAGCCACCGCAGCGCCGCCGTCCGGAACATCCTGCCCCGCCTGGAGAAGCTCGCCGATGAACAGGGTTGAAAGGCGGAAGGGCGCGGGCGGCAGGGCGGTGCTGGCGCTGCTGATGCTGCTGTCGGGCGCTTTCGCCGCCGGCTACCTGGCGGCCGATCGTCCCGACCCGCTGGCCTACGGCCTGCACGGGCCTTTTACCGGGGCGAAGCCGGGCGGGGGCAGGCTTAAGCGCTCCTTCTACGACGCGGCGGCGAGGCTCAAGGATCATAAGAACGTGCTGGAGCGCTCGATAGAGGACCGGGCCTCCGCCCCTCCCTACGGCGCCCGGGACGTCGGGGACCTGCAGGCCGAACTGGAGAAAATAGAGGCTCTGCTGGTCCCGGCCATGTCCGCCGCCATGCCCGAAGCCATAGTCTCCCAGGCCGCCGCGGCCGGCCAGGCCCGGCGCGAGACCCTGCTGGCCTGCGCCAGGATGTCGGTGCTGGTCAAAGGAGGAGAGTCCCCCAATTCCGCAAAGAGCCTGGCGGCCAAAACGGCGCTTGAGCGGGAGGTGGACCGCCTGCAGCATCACCTCTCCGGCCTCGCCCTCCTGATTGACTAGGCATAGTAATGTATAATTAAAGCCGAATAAAATGCGCCTCAAGCTTTTCCCAAAATTCCTTATCGTGATGTCGCTGGCCGCGCTAGTGCCGCTGGCTCTGCTGGGCTACCGGCTGATAGACATCGGCCAGCTGGGGGTCAAGACCGCGATACTGGAGCTGCACCTGGGCATGGCCGACAACGTGGCCTCGGCCTACCGTGCCAATATCGAGAAGATCCATTCCAAGGTCGTTTTCCTGCGCGACACCGTGGGCCGCATGGACTGGGACGCCAGGCAGGCCGTGCTCGCCTCGTTCGTCGATTCCAGCCCGGAGATACTCGAAGTTTCCCTGGTCTCGGGCCAGGGCGCCGAGGTCATGAAGGTCTTCAGCCCGTCAAAGGGCAAGGATTCCCCGCTGCTCAACTACGCCAGGGACCCCGGTTTCCGCTCCGCGCTGGATTCCAAGGTCAGGCATATCTCCATCTCTTCTTCCACGTCCGAAATGGTCTTCTTCTACCCGCTGGGCACGGCCGCCGTAATGAGGCTGGCGGCCGACATCTCCTCGTTCTCCGCCGCGGCCGGAGTGAAGACCATCGGCGATACCGGCTACGCCCTCGTCGTAGGGCCCGGCGGGGCTCCACTGGCCCTGCCGCCCGGACTGGGGGCGGAGGACGCCGCCAGTATCCCGGCCTGGCCCATCGTCGCCGCGGCTCTGGCCGCGCCGGCCGCCGGCTCCATGGAGTACGCCGACCTCTCCGGCCGGGACCAGATAGGCGCGTACTCTCCCATCTCCGAGATCGGCGCCGCCGCCGTGGTCAAGCAGTCGCGCGAAGAGGCCTATATGTCGGCCATTTTCATGAAGGACCAGGCCGTATACGTCACGCTCTTCTTCGCCGTCCTGGTGATAATAGCCGCCTACCTGCTCAGCCGGCAGCTTTCCAGGCCCATCATAGACGTCACGCGCGTGGCCGAACACGTCGCCGCCGGCGACTTCAACCACACCGTTGAGGTGGACACCCGCGACGAGCTCAGGGACCTGGGCGATACCTTCAACAAGATGATACGCCAGCTCAAGTCGTATTCCGACATGCAGGTCGACCGCATCATACGCGAGCAGAAGAACACCGAGGCCGTCCTCTTCTCCACCGAGGACGGCATCGCCATGGCCGACCATGACGGCAATATACAGCTGGTCAACCGCAAAGCGCGCTCGGTGCTGGGCCTGCCGGAGGGGGAGCTGGTAGGAAAGAAGTTCCTCGATTCCATCCCGGACGAGAAGACCCGCGAAACGCTGGGCGCGGTCATGACGTCGGAGGAGCCGGGCTTTTTCCGCGAACTGGACTTCTCCAGCGCCACCGCCCGCACGGTCTACCGCTGTACCGCCGCGCCGATACGCGACCCCAAGAAAAAAGCCGACCTGGGCCTGCTTGTGGCGCTGCATGATATCACCCTGGACAAGGAACTGGCCCGCATCAAGGACGAGTTCCTTCACTCCATCACACACGACCTGCGCAACCCGATGGGCGCGGTGAAGGGCTTCGTGGAATTCATGCTCAAGGAGATACCCGGCCCCATCACCGACGGCCAGCGCAAGATGCTTATCTCCATAGACCGCGCCGCCTTCCGGCTGCTCGGCATGATAAACAATATCCTCGACGCGGCCAAGATGGAGGCCGGCAAGATGGAGATCTCCCTCTCGCCCGTCAACATGGGCGAGGCCGCCAAGCGCGTGGTGGAGCTCATGGAGTCCCTCGGCCAGCGCAAGCGCATTAAGTTCGCCGTCGAGGCCCCGAACGACCTGGTCGTCAGCGCCGACCCCGGCCTGATGGAGCGCATCTTCACCAACCTGGTGGGCAACGCCATCAAGTTCACGCCCGAGGACGGCTCCATAACCCTGCGCGTCTCCTCCGACGGCGCCACGGTGAGGGGGGAGGTCGAGGACACCGGCGACGGCATTCCTCCGGAATACCTCAGCCGCGTCTTCGAGAAGTTCGAGCAGGTGAAGGGCCAGAAGGCCGGCGGCACCGGCCTGGGCCTTACTATCTGCAAGAACGTCGCCTCCGCCCACCTGGGGAAGATCTGGGCGGAGTCCGAGCCCGGCAAGGGGGCCAAATTCATTTTCACTTTCCCGGCCGACCTGCGCAAGGACGAGTCGGGCGCCGTGAAGTCCGGGGGGGCGTCATGAAGAAGCTGCTGTCCGCGCTGCTGGTACTGTCTTTCCTCTCCTCGCCCGCGGGCGCGGAAGAGCTGCAGGTCATAGTTGTCAAACCGGGCGACACGCTCTGGAGCATCGCCAATACCTATCTCAAGGACCCCAAGCGCTGGAACGAGATACTGCGCTATAACAAATTGCCTTCGGCCGACCCTTCCATCGCCCTGCCCGGCATGCCGCTGAAGATCCCCGTCCGGCTCATAAAGGAGCAGTTCCGCGCCGCCAAGCTCGTTTACCACATCAACGAGGTCCTCTTCCGCCCCGTCGGCGGCGCCAGGTGGGACGGCGTGAAGACCAACATGGACCTCTACCGCAGCGACACGCTGCGCACCACGGTCAACGCCAGGGCGGACGTGAAGTTCTACACCGGCGAGATCCTCAACCTCATGCCCAACTCGATGGCGGTGCTGCGCCCGCCGCAGAAGGACGCCGACGTGCAGCTGCTCTCGGGCGAGATGCGCGGCGTGCGGTCGCGCGTGGTCACGGCCTCGGCCCGCATCGTCCCCCGTACCGCGGACACCGAGTTCGGCGCAAAGATCAAGGATGACCTCACGACCCTCGTGCAGGTCTACAAGGGCCGGGCCGCGGTAGAGGCCCAGGGCAAGGTGGTGGAGGTCCCCGAGGGCTTCGCCTCCGAGGTCAAGATGGACCTGCCGCCGTCCCAGCCGGTCAAGCTGCCGCCGCTGCCGGAGTTCACCGGCGCCGGTACGCAGCTGGCGCGCGCCAACCAGCCCCAGGTCAAGATGAGCGGGAACATGGTGTCGCTGGACGTGGGCAAGGCTCCGCGCCCGGGAGCCGGCGCGCCGGTTCCCAAGGCTGGCGCTGGCGCCCCCAAGCCGGGCGACACTTCGGAGATAAACGCCGACGAGATCTCCAAGATGATAACGGTGGCCAACCCGGTGCAGGGCTACCACATACAGGCCGCGAAGGACCAGAATTTCTCGAACATAGCCTTCGACCGGACCTACGACGTGTTCGACCGCATCGACCTGTCGGATTACCTGCCCGCGGGGACCTACTGGGTGCGCATTTCCTACATCGACCTGCTCGGTTTCGAGGGGAAATTCAACGCGCCGCGGCAGGTCGCCGTTAAAAAGTGATCTTCTGTCAATATTGACAAGTCAAGTCCCGTCTGCTATACTAACTGTGTAACAGTTCTGAGGGAGGCTGCGGCGGTCCGCAGGTCGTCCGGCGGGCCCGCCCTGTGCGGTGCGGTCGTGTGGAGGGAGCACGAAAGGCGTAGGCGCAATCCTTTCGTGCTCCCTCTCTTCATTTCCCGGCCAGTTTGCCAACCTGCCCTATAATTAATTAAATGTCGTTGTGAAAAGAGCCCTCCCCGCGGCCTTCGCCGCGCTTTGCCTGCTGACCTCCGCCGTTTTCCCGGCGCTCCCTTCCGCTCCTCCTCCCGGCGAGCGCACCATCTGGGACGAGATAATGAAGGAGCAGAGCCGCATAAACCTTAAAAAGGGCTACGCGCTGATGAACGCGGGCGATCACGCCGCCGCCGCGGCCGAGTTCGCTAGGGCGCTGGCTAAATCCCCGTCCGATCCCGACGCCATACTGCTCTACGGCTCCAGCCTCTACTGGCTGGGAGAGGTGGACCGCGCCATCGGGGAATACCTGCGGGTCATCGAGATGGCGCCGTCCAACGCCCTGGCCTGGCAGCTCAAAGGGATAGCGCTGGCCTGGAAGGGCGACGCCGAGGGCGCGCTGGAGGATTTCCTGAAGGCGCAGAAGTTCGACCCGGTCCGCTCCGACGTGAAGATGAACATCGGCTCGGTCTATCATTCGCTGGGGTTGTACGGTTCCGCCCTGGAATACTTCCGCGCGGCCGCGGCCTCGGACCCCGAGAACCCGCTCTACCATTACCAGCTGGGCCTGCTCTATTCCCGCCTGGGCCGCAACGCCGAGGGCAAGGCTTCGCTGCGCTCGGCGCTGAAATATTTCCGTTCCTACGAGGACGCCATGCTGGAGCTCGCGGTGCTCGAAGAGCGCGACGGGAACCTGCCGGCCGCGGTCTCGCTGTACCGGGACGCGCTGCGCATAAAACCGCGGGATTCGGTAGCCCGCCTGCGCCTGGGCCTGGCCCTCCTGAAGCAGGGAAAGACGAAGGGCCTCGCCGGGGAGCTCGAGCCCGCCTTCCTGCTGAGCCCGCGCAACGAGAAAGGCGGCATATCGCTTTCAATGGCCTACGCCGGCGGCAGGAGCCGGGAGAAGGACGACGGCGACGGCAGGCTTCTTTCCTCGTTGCGCCGCCTGCCCGCCGACGAGGAGGTGCGGGTGCGCCTCGAGCTTATCAGGCTGCCGCGCCTGGAGCCCAGGACTCCGGGCGCGGAGACCCTCTCCGGCGCGCTGGCCCGCGCGGTTGAGCGCCCGCGGCTCTCCTACGTCAAGAAGGAATACGCCATAGCGGCCGGCGCCGCGGGCCGCGACGCCAGGCTCAAAGAGACGGCCGAAGAGATAGAGCTCATGATAGCGGCGGCCTCGGCGGAAGGCGACGTGAAGGTCAGCCTGGATATAGAGACCATCAAGCCGGCGTCCGTGACCGAGGCTCGGGTGATATACGAGCCCCGCTCCGTCGGCAACGACATGGGGCTCTGGGTCGTGGGCAATAACTGGCTCGAGAACGTGGAGGAGGCGCTGGCCGAGCTGCACGACCTGCCCCAGGCCGCCGCCTCTCCCGGCGCCGCGTCCCTCCTGCGGGGCCTGGGATTCCTGCTGGGAGGAGAGCATTCCGCCGCCGCCGAGAGTTTTGGCTCGGCCGGCGGGGACTACC
>DNQL01000131.1 GCA_003500765.1 Elusimicrobiota bacterium
CTGGACCTGCCGCGCAACGCGGACGACCAGTGGCGGCTATCCCCCCCGCGCCGCTGGCGGGACCTCCTGCCCGGCGACCTGATATTCTCCTCGGCCAAAGGCCGGCCGCGCGACATCGACCATGTCATGTTCTATACCGGCGGCGGGCGGCTGCTGGAAGCCACCAGAGAGTCGGGCGACGTCAGGGAGATACCTTTCGCGAAGAAGTTCGGTGCCATACCGCCGCGGAACGCCAAAAAAGCGGAGTTCAAGGGCAAAACAGTATATTTCGCCAGGCTGAACACCTGAGCCGGGAGGAAAGTTTTATGAGCATAAAGGACAGGGTCGCCGCCATTTTCCCCAAAGAATCCGAAATCCCCGCCGAAGCCGCTTTCACTTACCAGGACCAGAGCGAATACCTGGCCGGCGGAAAAATGCATAAGTGGAGCGGGCCTTTCCACGAGGTGCTCTCGCCCGTCAGCCTGCAGGGCCGCAAGGGTCTCGAGCGGGTGAAGCTGGGCCGCTACCCGCTGCTGGGCGAAAAAGAGGCCATGGAGGCCCTCGACGCCGCCGTCAAAGCCTATGACGACGGGCGGGGCGCCTGGCCGACGATGTCCGTCGAGGAGCGCATAAAGCACCTGGAAAATTTCACGGAGGCGATGAAGAAGCGCCGGGCCGAGGTGGTCAATCTGCTGATGTGGGAGATAGGCAAGTCCGCGGACGACTCGGCCAAAGAATTCGACCGCACTGTCGAGTACATCGTCGACACGATAATCGCCCTCAAGGAGCTCGACCGCAATTCGTCGCGGTTCCAGGTGGTGCAGGGCATCATAGCGCAGGTAAAGCGCGCGCCGCTGGGCGTGGTCCTGTGCATGGGCCCCTACAATTACCCGCTCAACGAAACTTTCACCACGCTGATCCCCGCGCTGGTGATGGGCAACACCGTCATCTTCAAGCCGGCCAAGTACGGCGTCCTGCTGCACCGGCCGCTGCTCGAGGCCTTCCGCGACAGCTTCCCCCCCGGCGTGGTCAATACGCTCTACGGCGACGGCAAGACCGTCGTCACCCCCATCATGAAGTCGGGCAAGGTAAACGTGCTGGCCTTCATCGGTTCCAGCGGCGTGTCCGACATCATAAGGTCGCAGCATCCCAAGCCTCACCGGCTGCGCTGCGCGCTGGGACTCGACGCCAAGAACGCGGGCATAATACTCGAGGACGCCGACCTGGACCTGGCGGTAAAGGAATGCGTCACGGGCTCGCTCTCGTTCAACGGCCAGCGCTGCACGGCGCTCAAGATGCTCTTCGTCCACTCCTCTTTCAAGGACGCGTTCC
The DNA here is from genome assembly GCA_003500765.1 of Elusimicrobiota bacterium. GTDB lineage: Bacteria > Elusimicrobiota > Elusimicrobia > Elusimicrobiales > UBA9959 > UBA2231. The sequence continues at coordinate 1,312 of DNQL01000131.1, forward strand.
TGGAGAAATTCGTGCGCGAGGTGGAATCGCTGAAGATGGGCATGCCCTGGGAGAAAGGCGTTAAACTCACGCCGCTGCCCGAGGACTCCCGGATAGAGTACCTGAAAGGAGCCATAGAGGACGCCCAGGCGCAAGGCGCCAAGGTCGTAAACGCGCACGGCGGGACGCATAACGCCAACTTCTTCTACCCGGCCATACTGTGGGGAGTCAACGACAAGGCCCGGCTCTGGCGCGAGGAGCAGTTCGGCCCCCTGGTGCCGATGACCTCGTTCGACGACATTTCGGCGCCGCTGGACTACGTGGTCAATTCCGACTTCGGCCAGCAGGTCAGCATCTTCGGCCACGACCAGAAGCGCATGGCCGCCCTGATGGACACGCTGGTCAACCAGGTCTGCCGCGTCAACGTCAACACCCAGTGCCAGCGCGGCCCCGACGTGCTCCCGTTCACCGGCCGCAAGGATTCGGCCGAAGGGACGCTGTCGGTCTCGGACGCCCTGCGCGTGTTCTCCATACGCACTCTGGTCGCCGCCAAAGATTCCGCGCCCAACAAGGAACTCATAAACGGCATAGTGAGGGGCCGCAAGTCCAAGTTCCTCTCCACGGACTTCATACTGTGACGGAGAAAGAGCGCCTCGGCGGGATAATAAAAGGCCTGAAGAAAGCCTACCCGGACGCCACCTGTTCGCTGGACCATAAGAGCCCGTACCAGTTGCTGATGGCCACGATACTCTCGGCCCAATGCCCCGACGAGCGGGTCAACATGACCACCCCGGCGCTATTCAAAAAATACCCGACGCCGGCAGCGATGGCCGCCGCGCCGCTGCCCGACCTGGAGCGGCTGGTGCGTTCCACAGGTTTCTACAGGAACAAGGCGCTTTCGCTGAAGGAAGCTTCCGGGGCGATAGCGGAGCGCTTCGGCGGCGAAGTCCCCCGCACGATGGAAGGGCTGCTCACGCTGCGCGGAGTGGCCCGCAAGACCGCCAACGTATTACTGGGCACGGCCTTCGGCATAGCCGACGGCGTGGTGGTGGACACGCACGTGAAGAGGCTGGCCTTCCGTCTGGGACTTACGCGGCACACGGACCCGGAAAAGATAGAGCGGGACCTTATGAAGGCCCTCCCCAAAGAACATTGGATCTGGTTCGCCCATTCGCTGGTGCTGCACGGCCGCGCCGTCTGCGACGCTCGCAAGCCCCGCTGCGGGGAATGCCCCCTGGCGGAATTTTGCCCCAAAAAAGGCGTGGTTTAGACTTTTCCGCCGGTGCGGGCGCGGCGCAGGGAAGCGTTGAGGCAGCGGTGGGATTTATTCACCTGCCGCCTGTTGAGCAGGCAGTAGTAGAAGAAGTCGCCGTCGTACCTGACGACGCAGTAAGGGCACTGTCCGAATCTCATTTATTCCCCCCGGGATAGTGGCGCGGAACTATTCTAACATTGCGGGGCGGCGGATGTAATACCCTTTAAGGGGTATGGCGGGATTCAGACCTCGTTGAGCTCCAGGACCCGGTCCACGCGGAAAAGACGCTCGCAGCCGCGCAGCGAACAGCGGGCCCGGAACCCCTCGTAAGTCCGTCCCCCGGACGTGAAATTACCTATCGATACAGGCCTCACCACACGGCGCGTGGTCTCGGAGCCGGCGCTCTGGTAGACTATCTCCACGCTGCGGCCTTCTTTTATAGCGCGCCGCAGGGCGGAGGAGAAGTCCGGCGCCGGCGCTTCGGCGGCCGGCGAGGC
>DNQL01000305.1 GCA_003500765.1 Elusimicrobiota bacterium
CGGCGGCGGGCGGCCCGCGGACCCGGAGGCGCTTTTCGCCCGCTACCTGGGCGCGGTGGAAGCGCTGGCGGACGCCGTGGACCGCTGGGAGTATTGAGCGATGCGTCGCGCGCTGATCTGCCTGTTTTTATTCTCCGGGCCGCTGGCGGCCGGACCGTCCGCGGCCCGGGCTTACGATTCTTACGCCTGGGGACATATCGAGGACGCGCCGGAGGAGAATTTAGTGCAGCGGACGCTTCGTTCGCACGGCACGGAGATAATGATCGGTTTCGCCGTCGCGGGCTTTCTGGGGTTCCTGTTCCTTATGGGGCCGGGAGATGTTTTCGACGCGTGGAAGCGCACCAGGCGCATGTACGGGTACCGGCGGGGGCTGGGCGGCTTCGGCGGCCTTGGCGGCTTCGGCGGAGACGACTGGTAGGCTGTGTCCGGGTATTTCTCCGTCGCTTTCGATCGAGGGGACGTTCTTCAGTTATTCGCCGCCGGGGACTGGTTCTCCGGCGGTTTTTTTTCTTCAGGGGGGCGGACGAAGGCGCGGCGGGCGCGGGTCCAGAGCAGGCGGATGAGGATCCCGTCGATGATCGTGGAGAAAAGCATGTAGAAGGCCGGCAGCATCCGGTCGCTGACAAGTTGGACGCCGGTGAACCAATCTATCGTTATGACGGGGCCCAGGGTGAGAAGTATGCCCCATGGGTCGAAGACCATCAGCCCCATGCCGATGCTGCCCATGGCGCCGGGGTCCCGGCTGTATTCCAGCGCGAGTATCATGTAGACGGCCCAGGCGCGGTGCAGGGCCAGCAGCCCGGCCGCGTAGACGAAAGCCGAGCGTATCAAAACGCAGGTCTTCGTCAGCGGCCGCGGAGCCTTGGGAGCCGGCGGCCCGTCTTCCGGACGGACCGTGTACGCGAACAGGCAGATGACGGAAAAAAAGAAAAGCCCTACGACCGGCGTCAGTATCGCGAAGAACTGGACCGCGGTCATTTCCCGGATCCCAGGCTGCGCGCCGCAGTGTATCGTGGTTTATTCATTCCGCCGGAGTGTAACAGGTCAATAGTAGGCGACGGTGGTGAGGCCGAAGATGACGCGGGAGTGCATCTCGGAATAGTCGATGCGGAAGAAGCCGTCCTCGCCCCAGCCGGTTCCCCAGCTGTTCTTGACTATGAAGTATTCCTCCGCGTCGTTGTAGCCCACCAGCAGCACGGCGTGGGCGCCTACGCGCTTGCCGCCGACTCGGGAGTAGACGCCGCCCTTGTAGTGCAGGAAATCCTCGTACATCATCATCGAAGTGGGCAGGGGGCCGTAATGGGACAGCGCGGCTTTTATCCTGCTTACGGTCGGCAGGACCATCCCCCAGCTGTTGATCTTGTGGGCGCCGCGCTCCCAGCCGGAGGCCGCGTTGGAGCAGGAGCCGTCGGCGGCTGCGTAGGGATAGGCCGATTCGGCCGGCAGGCCTTTGCTCACCAGGAAGAGGGGGAAGAGGACGCCGCCCTTGCAGCTGCCGACGCTGCTGCAGGAGAGATAGACTTGTTCGGAAAGGTCGATGCCCATTCCGGGTTCGCCGCGCTTGCGCATGACATAGGATTCCAGCGCGCCGGTCATGGCGAATGACCAGCAGGAGCCGCAGCCGCCCTGCTGTTTGGGGGAGGTGACGAAATTGCCGCCATTGTCGCGCCAGTCGAGCGAGGGGCGGAGTCGGGTCTCGGGCGGTTCCGGGGCCATTGGGCCGGAGGGTGGATTGGAGTCCAGGCCGGTGAGAGAGGCCCACTGGTCCTCTGTGAGATGGGAGACCGAAGTTTCGCCGGCGGTCCACCGGGCGCCGCGCGACTCCAGAGTTTTCTGGAGTTCGGTTATTTTAGCGTTGGTTTCCGGCGCGAGCTCGGCCGCGGCGGAGCCGGCCAGCAGGCAGGCAAGCGCGGCCATTGCTATGGCGGCGGGGCGTATTATCATATATATAGGGTAGCTTCGCCGCGCGGGGGGTTCAAGGCCAAAAGGCCCAGGCCGGCCGGCTTTTTGTAGAATTGGGCAATGCTGACTTTCCTGCTTTGGCTTATACTTCTGGTCCTGTGCTGGCCGCTGGCGCTGACAGCCCTTATCCTCTATCCCCTGCTATGGCTTCTGCTGCTGCCTTTCAGGCTGCTGGGCGTCGCGGTGGGAGGGGCCCTGTCGCTGCTTTGGGCGGTGGTCACGCTTCCGGCGAATATATTGCGGCGCCTGTCCCGCGGTCCGGAGGTGAAGAATGCCTGAAAGGGAACCGCTGCTGGTCAGCGCCTGCCTTATGGGCGTGAAGTGCCGTTACGACGGCGGGGAACAGTATCTGCCCGCCGTCGCGAAGCTGATGGAGAGCTATGCCCTGGCGGCGGTCTGCCCCGAAGTGCTGGGCGATATGCCGACGCCGCGTACGCCGGCCGAGATACGCGGGGACCGCGTGGTCTCGGCGGACGGCGAGGACAGGACGGAGAAGTTCCGGCTGGGCGCGGAGCGGACCCTGGCCATCGCCAGGCGCGTCGGCGCGAAGAAAGCCTTGCTTAAATCGCGCAGCCCTTCCTGCGGCAAAGGGCTGGTCTACGACGGGACTTTCTCGGGGAAGCTGGTCCCCGGCCGCGGCGCGGCCGCGGCAATGCTGGAGGAGAACGGCGTCCGCGTCTTTTCCGACGAGGACATGAGGGGATTGTAGCGGGGGACGATGCCTGCCAATATCGAAATAAAAGCCCGCGCCGCCGACTGGGCCGCGCAGCTCGCGGCCGGCCGGAAAAAGAGGTCTTAATCCAGTTTTATGTCCAGGCCGTCGAGCAGGGCCATCGCTTCGGGCAGCGAGAACTTCGCGCCCTTTACCCGGCAGGTGCCGACGTCTATCGCGTAGCCGCGCGCGCCCGACAGGTCCGCCTTGCGCAGGTCCGTCCCGCCGAAAAGAGCCCCTGAAAGATCCGTGCCCGAGAGGTCCGCGCCGGAGAGGTCCGCGTCGCGCAGGTCGGCTTCCTTCGCCATGCAGTCCTTCATTCTCGTGCCGGCCAGCTTGAGGCCGATGAAGACGCAGTCGCCGAGTACGCAGTTCTCGAACGTGGGAGGGCCCGAGAGGTTCAGCCTGGGCCAGGCGGCCTCGGTCCAGTTCACCCCGGTCAGCTTGCAGTTTTTGAACGAAGTTCCCTGGAAGTATGTGGCCGGCACGCGCAGGAGGCTGAGGTTGCAGCTTTCGAAGCGGCAGTCGCGGAATTTGCAGAAGCGGAAAAGAGCGCCCGTAAGGTCGCAGTTCCTGAACACGCAGGAGAGGAAATCCCTGGATTCTATCCGCGCGCTCTTGAGGTCCAGTCCGCTGAAAGCGCGGTCGGCGTATTCTTTCTCCCCGTCGTCGGGGAAAGAGCTTTTCTTCATTACGCCATTCTAACAATTCTGGCGGCCGGACGTGCGTTCCGGCGGCGGGAACGGTATCGAAGTCTTTTCCGGGCCGGATTTCCCGGGTCCCGGCCAAGTCGTGAAGGCTCCGGGTTTTTGTATCATCTGGCTATGAAGATACTGCTTAACCTGGTCCTGAGTTCGGTTGCCGTCTTCGCGGCGGCCTATGTCCTGCCGGGCGTCACGGTGGACGGCGTCGCGCCCGCCCTGGTGGCGGCGGTGGCGCTGGGCGTGGTCAATTCGGTGCTGCGCCCCCTGCTTCTTATTCTTACCCTTCCTATAAATATCCTCACGCTGGGGCTCTTCACGCTGGTGATCATAGGCGGCCTGGTGCAGTTGGTCAGCTGGATGGTGCCCGGTTTCCATGTGGCGAGTTTCTGGTGGGCGCTTGTTTTCGCTTTCGCGCTCTGGCTCATCAATATTTTCTTCGCGCCGCTGAAGAAATAAGGTTTTCAAATTCCCGACGGCAGGATCGTTTTCCCGGAGAGCCGGAAATGCTCCCGGACGGCGCAGGCCATGCAGCCGGGTGATATAAGACCGCGGTTCGGTTTTACGGGGGAGGGGATAAAAAAACCGCCGGTGGAGCCGGCGGTTTTTTTGTGTTATCCGGGAAGCTCAGCGGGGGCGCGGCTTCCAGGCGAAGTCGGTCCAGGCGTCGCCCTCGCCGTAGGCGACGAAGTTGCCGGCGGCGTCGAAAATATACAGGCGCATGCTGTCGCTATGGATGTAGCTCTGCACGACGAAGGCGGTCCTGCCGTTCACGCCGAGCTTGAAGGCTTCGGCGCTGTTGCCGGGGCCTTCGGGCAGTATCTCCCATTCGCGCTCCAGGCAGTAGCGGGCGCCGGGCGGCAGCTCTTTGACGTCGGCGAAGGCGGTGAAGCCGCCGGCGTTCAGCTCGCGTTCGGCCGCCGCTTTCGCGGATTCGGACCAGCTTCCCGCGGCTTTAGAGCTGGCGTCGGGGCGCGGTTTCCAGGCGAAGTCGGTCCAGGCGTCGCCCTCGCCGTAGGCGACGAAGTTGCCGGCGGCGTCGAAGATGTAGGCGCGCATGCTGTCGCTGTAGATGTAGCTCTGCACGACGAAGGCGGTCCTGCCGTTCACGTTTAGTTTGAAGGCTTCGGCGCTGTTGCCGGGGCCTTCGGGCAGTATCTCCCATTCGCGCTCCAGGCAGTAGCGGGCGCCCGGGGGGAGCTCCTGCATATCGGCGAACCCCGTCAGGCCGCCGGCGTCCAGTTCGCTCAGGTAGGCTGCTTTGGCCGCCTCGGCCCAGTTCTGCGCCGGGGGAGCCTTTACGTCCCCGGCTTCCGCGGCGGGGACTTCCACGGCCGCGGCGAGGGAGGGAAGTTGAAGCCCCGCGAATCCGTCCCGCAGCGAGGCGGACTGGTCCTCCAGGTTCCCGGCCATGGCCGCGGACGCGGCCGATACGGACAAGAGTATGCTGGCGAGTATTTTCATCGGTTCTCCTTGTCGACGGCCGCCGGGCCGCCGCGGTGTAAAGGTTCTTGTACAAGTTTATTAATAAAGAGCGATGGGACGCATAAGGCTTTGTTCCCACGGGGAAGAGGTATATGGGCCCGGGGTTTTATGGGACATATGCCCTTGCGTGCCGGCCGGCCGGGCTTGACGGCGCAAGCGGGAGGGCGGCGGATTGCGCCATGGCGGGCAATTAGGCTATATTTGAAATATTAACGAAGTGCGGGAGATGTCTATGCGCAAAAATATCTTTATTCTCGTTTCAGGCGCCGCGCTGCTGGCCGGCTGCGGAAAGTCCCAGGAGCAGGTCGCCGTGGAAAAAGCCGCGGCGGTGGCCGAGCAGGCCGCCGCCGAAGAGGTGGCCAAGGCCGCGGCGGCTCCGACCGAGGCGGATAAAAAAGCCGCCGCCAAGGCCCTGTTCGAAATGCTCTGCTCTTCGCCGGCGCTGATGGACGAGGTCGAGACGAGCATGGACCTTTTCGAGGCTCTTTCCGGCGAAGGCGCCGACAGGAACGAGGCGCGCAATCATTTTATCCGCTCCCAGAGCCGCTACCGCGCCATGATGGAGATGGAGATGCCCGCCCGCGGCTCTTCTTACAAGGCGCTTTCCTATTACGCCGCGGACATGATGCCCGGCTATATCAGCCCTGAGCGCAGCCGCGCGATGCGCGAGACAGCCGCAGCAGCCTGCAAGGGGCGCAGCCTGCGCCAGGCGGAAAGGGCGGCGGGCGGAGTGCTTTTCTACTGCGCCGCTGCCGTCCCCCAGTGATATGAGCGGGACCGCGGCGATCGAGACGGCTCCTCTCTTCCGGGAGGAGGAGCATGAGGGCGAGCGGAAGATAAACCGCCTGCGCCTGGCCGGCATCTTCGCCTTCTTCCTCAACGAGATGTTCATCTACCACGCCCTCGGGGCCGTGGACGCCGTTTTCCACGCCCGGGCGCTGACGGTCTGCGCCGCCTGGATGGGTTTCGCCGCCGCGGTCTGGTGGAGCGTGAACCGCCGCGGCTTCTATCACCGGTCGGTCAAGTACGCCGTTTCCGCGGCCGACGCGCTTTTCCTGTTCTGGCTGTTAGCCGTGGCCGACGGGCCGTCCAGCCCGGTGGCGCCGGCCTTTTACGTGCTGATCGCCTTCTCCGCCCTGCGCTACAGCCGCAAGGCCACCTTCGCCTGCGCGGTATTTTCGGCGGCGGCTTTCCTCGGCCTGCAGTACGAGGCGCTGCTGCGCCGGCCCGATTTGGCCCTGCCCGCCTACGCGGTCGGCATACACCTGCTCTCGATGCTGCTGATGGGCGCGGCGGCCGGGTATGTGGTCTCGCAGCTGCAGGCGCTGGTCGGGCGCGCGGTCAGCACCCTGATGGCCCGCCTGCGGGCGGAGGACGCGCTGAGCCGCTACGTCTCGCGGCAGGTGGCCTCCCACATCCTCGCCGGGGAGAAGGAGTTGTGGCTGGCGGGCAGCCGCCGCGAAGTGGCCGTGCTGATGTCGGATATACGCGGGTTCACGCCTCTCTCCGAGAAGATGGACCCCGAGGCGCTGGTCTCGCTGCTCAACCGCTATTTCAAGGTGATGATAGAGATCGTTTTCAAGCATGATGGCATGCTGGATAAGTTCGTGGGCGACGAGATCATGGTGGTCTTCGGCGCGCCGCTGGACCAGCCCGACGCGGAGACCCGCGCGATACGCTGCGCTGCGGAGATGCAGAAGGCGCTGGAAGGCTTCAACGCCGGCCAGCGCGCCGCCGGCGGGCCGGAGCTGGGGATCGGCATAGCCGTGCATTCCGGCCCTGTGGTGGCCGGCAATGTGGGCTCCGAGACCCGCATGGATTATACGGTTATGGGAGATACGGTCAATATGACCCAGAGGATGCAGGCGCGCGCCGCGGCCGGAAAGGTCCTTGTGTCCGAAGCGGCCAAGTCGCGGGCCGTCGGGGATTTTTCTTACACTGAGCTGGAGCCGTTCCAGGTGAAGGGCCGGCAGGAGCCTGTAAAAGCTTTCGAACTGGTCTTTTGACCCCGGATAAAACAAGGACGGCGGGCCGCGAAGCCCGCCGTCCTTTTTTATCGCCCGGCGTCAGAACTTATGCCAGAGCATCTGCGTCGTGACGTCGTGGTGGAAGAGCACTTCCGAGGTTTTGACTATAGTTCCCAGTTCCTTGGGGCTGCGGTCGGCCGCCGCCTGTTTGTGGCCGGCGTATTTCTCGTGCGGCCCGTCGCCCAGGACGCCCTTGAGGAAGTCGCTGCCGCGGAACAGGCGTAACGCGTCGTGGATATTGCCGGGCAGGTAGCGTACCCGGTCGCGTTTGCCCTCGTCCTTGGTCAGAGGCTTGCCGTCGAGCGCGGTGCTCAGCAGGGCGTAGAGCGTCAGGTACGGATTGGAGTCCGGGCCTACCGACCGTATCTCCAGGCGCGCGCTGCGCTCGTTGCCGGCCGGTATGCGTATCATGGCGCCGCGGTCCACGGCCGAGACCTTTATCTGGTTGGGAGCCTCGAAATGCGGGTCGAGCCGGCGGTAGGCGTTGACGCTGGAGTTGAGTATCAGCGAGAGTTCCTGCGCGTGGTTCAATATGCGCGAGACCGCGTCCCAGCCGGCCTTCGAGATCCCTTCCTCGCCCTTGCCGTCGTAGAATATATTCTTTCCGTCCTTCGAGAACGAGAGGTTGAGGTGCATACCGCTGCCGTTGACGCCGCTGACCGGCTTGGGCAGGAAGGTCGCCGTCATGCCCATATTGGCGGCCACCTGGCGGCAGACCAGCTTGTAGAGCTGTATCAGGTCGCAGGCGCGCACGGCGGGGGCGTGGGAGAAGTTGAGCTCGAACTGCGACGGCGCCACCTCCGGGTGGTCCTTCTCGTTGCGGAAGCCCATCGCGCGCTGCGCCTCTGCGGCGGTGTCGATGAACTTCTTGAGAGGGTCCAGCGGCAGCGAATGGTAATAACCGCCGGTGGAGATCAGCTCGAAGCCCTGCCGCTCGTCGTAGTTCTGCTCGGCGTTGAGCCCCTTCATCACGAAGCCTTCCACTTCGGCCGCCACGTTGGCGGTCAGGCCGCGCTTCTTTTTGAGCTCGCCGGAGAGCCGGACCAGGCGCGCGCGGAAATCCGACTCGTAGAGCGACTTGTCGCGGTTGAGCACGGTGCCGAATATGATGACCTTGCCCGGACCGAAGACGTCGGAGGGAAGCCAGAAGATGCTGCCCCAGTCTATGCCCAGGCGAAGATCGCTCTCGCGCTGCGCGGAGAAGCCGCGTATGGAGGAGCCGTCGAAGGTCAGGTTATCGTTGGCGGAGAGGAAGAACTGCTTGTCGTAATCGAGCATGTGGAAGCGGCCCTCGATGTCGGTGAAGCAGACCGTGACGGCTTTCAGGTGCTTCTCCTTGCGGAGGTAGTCGGTGTATTTCTTCTCGAGCGCGGCGGGGGAGAGACGCTCCGCCGCTTCGGCCGCCTCCAGGTTGAGCGCTTCCAGTTCGTCGTAGGGTATCTCCAGGAACTTCTTGAGCCCCGCGCATTCGCCGCCGGCAGTTCTGTTCATAATCCTCCGTAGTTATGCTAAAAAATAGGAAAGATAATATAAATATAGCATAAATTATTATAAAGTCAAGGGGTGTTGTCTTAAATCAAGCAGGCCTTTGCTGAAACGCGGCCCAAAAAAGCTATAATATAAGGAAAGATGACCGCCCATACCGCCAGCTGAAGTTTTACCTTCACAATTTAAAACAATGAAAGAGCCCGTAAGGAGCCCTATGATACAAGTGTCTACGCCGCCCGTCACCCAGGCCTTCCGCAGGACCAAGATGATCTGCACGATAGGCCCCGCCTCCGAGAACCCCGACTGCATCCGCGGCCTCATCCGCGAGGGGATGAACGTGGCCCGCATAAACTTCTCCCACTGCAAGTACGACGAAGCCCTCGCCAGGCTGAAGATGCTGCGCGAGGCCCGCGCCGAAATGGGCGTGCCGCTGGCCATAATGCTCGACACCAAGGGCCCCGAGGTCCGCATGTTCGGCTATAGCCGGCCGGTAGCGCTGGCCAAGGGCGACACCCTCTACATCGAGAGCACCGACAAGCAGCCCGACCAGGTGGCCGAGCTTCCCCCCGAGGATAAGCGCTTCTACACCAACCTGCCCCGCATCAACAAGCTCTGCCGCGTCGGCTCGCGCGTGCTGCTGCAGGACGGCTTCATCGAGGCCGAGGTGACGCAGCTGCACGAGGCTTTCCCCGGCGCCGTCAGCGTGCGCGTGCTCAACGAGGGCCGGCTTAAGGACAAGGCCCACCTGGCCGTGCCCGGCGCCGATTACCCGATCCCGTTCATGTCCGACAAGGACAGGGCCGATATCCGCTTCGCCGTCGAGAACGATTTCGAATACATCGCGCTGTCTTTCGTCCGCACGTCGCGCGACATAGGGGACGTGCGCGATCTGATAAAGTCGGTCGACCCCGCCTCCGGCATACGGCTCATCGCCAAGATAGAGGACAAGCAGGCGCTGGCCAATATATACGACATCATCCGCGACTCCGACGGCATAATGATAGCCCGCGGCGACCTGGGCATAGAGGTGCCGATAGAGGACCTGCCGGGTCTGCAGAAGAACATCATCAAGCGCTGCTACCTGGCCGGCAAGCCGGTAATAGTCGCCACGCAGATGCTGGAGTCGATGACCGACAAGCCCTACCCGACCCGCGCCGAGGTCACCGATATAGCCAACGCCGTGCTGGAGCTGGCCTCCGTGGTCATGCTCTCGGGCGAGACCGCCAACGGCGCCCACCCGGAGAGGGTCGCCAATATGATGGGCCGCATAATCGACCGCGCCGAGGCCGGCATAGACTACCGCACCCTGGCGCGCATCACGCACGACTACGTCGAGCGCGACAATATCACCAATATCATGGCCTACAGCTCGGTGGACACCGCGCACGACTGGAACGCCAAGGCCATAGCCGTGGTGACCGCCAGCGGAATAGGCGCGCGGGCGTTATCCAAGTTCCGGCCGATAATACCGATCTACGCGTTCACCCACCACGAGCAGGTCTATCACCAGATGTCGCTCAACTGGGGCGTGACGCCTTTCCTGATAGAGGACCCCGACTCCCAGCGCTTCAGCGACGTGGCCAAGCGCATCATGGACCTGCTCAAGAAGCGCGGCGCCATCGCCAACGGCGACAAGCTGGTGTTCATGGCGTCGAGCCCTTTCGGCAAGGGCAGGCCGACCAACACGATGCGCTGCGAGGTGGTGGGCGACAACGCTTTCCACGACGAGACCTGAAGCCGCTGGCCGTGCCGCTCCCGCCCCCGGGAGCCGCCGGCCGCAATGCTAGAATATAGTCCGATATGAAGGACGGCAAGGTCAGGACCAGCGTCAAGGCGTCCATGAAGGACGGCGTGGCCTGGGCCGGCATGACCGGCTTCGTGGAGCCGTACCTGATACCTTTCGCCCTGGCCCTCGGGGCGTCCAACCCCGCGATCGGTTTCCTGCGCGCGGCGCCGCCGCTGGCGGCGTCCCTGGCGCAGCTCCTGAACGAAAAAATGATAATGGCCCTGGGCAGCTGCCGCCGGGCCGTGCGGCTGGACGTGCTGGCGCAGGCCCTCTC
>DNQL01000009.1 GCA_003500765.1 Elusimicrobiota bacterium
GCCCCGTCGTCGCCGGGCGAGGACCAGTCCAGGCGCATCGTGCCGGGGAGTGCGCCCTGGGCGGCGGCCAGGTCGGCCACGGCTCCGGGCGGCGTCGTATCGCGGTAGACGAAAGTGGAACCGTAGACGTGGAAGGAGCCCTGGTTCTTCGGGTAGGCGGAATCGTGGGCCAACACCGTGGCGTAATAACTGGCCTGATGCGCCAGGTTGGCGCGCAGTATCGAATTAAAGCCGAACGTCCATTCCGCGGTAGTGCCGGCCAGCAGTTCCGTGGCCGCCGGCTGCCAGGAGGACCCGTCCCACCAGCGCCCGTCCGAGACCCGTTTAAGCGCCAGCCTCACGGCGCTCACGCTGGAAACGGCATCGGCCGCCGTCCCGCTTATGTACAGGGGGGAGTCGGCGGTCCCGCCGTCCGCCGGGAATATCACGCCCGCCGCCGGCGGCAGGGAGTCGTAGGTGAAAGTGGCCGTCGCGAAGGACTGCGAAAAATCGCCCAGGACATCGGAGGAGCGGGCTACGGCGTCGTACCGGTGGCCCTGAGCCAGCACTATACCGACCGGCTCCAGGACGAAAGGATAAGTGCCGGCCGCCACGTGCCAGTAGCGCGAGGCCGAGATGAAGGCCGAGCCGTCCCAGTAGAGGCCGGTGTCACGGTCCCTTACCGAAACCTGCGTCTCCATGACCGTGCGGCCGTCGGTCTCGGTGTTATAGCCCTGTACCAGGGTGAAAGTAGAAAGGTAAGTCCCGGTGGGCGTACTTATGGTCACTACGGGCCCGGAGACGTTCTTCATGACGTAGAAGGCGTCCGTCAAAGTGCGCGTCCCTCCGGCCACGTCAACGGCGCGCAGGCTGAAATAGTTGGTCGTCGCGTTGACCAGCCGGGTAAAGTCATAAGGCCACGTCGTGGACAGAGCCTCGGGGTCCCCCTGGTTGAAAGTCCCGATATCCGTCCAGGGGATGGCGGAACCGTTGGCGGAGAGCGCCAGCGGGCTGACGCTGTACTGGATTTTTGCCAGCCCTGACACATAGTCTGAGAAATCCGCGGAGGGGCCGCCCGGATACTGCGACTGCCAGGCGGGGGTGGAGCCGTGCAGCAGCGCTATGGCGGGAGCGGTGGTGTCCTTTAGTATAGCGAAGAGATCCACGGCCACGCTCGAGTGTCCAACGCCGTCGAAAGCGCGGACCGAGACATAACCGGTAACGCCCTCTGGCAGCGTGTCCCAGGCGTTCCAGGGTATGGGCCAGTCATCCGTGTATTCATTCGAGTTTATCGCCGAGGCGATCGTCTCCCAGCCGCTGACGGAACCGGTGCCGCCCTCGCCGGTGGCCACCCTGGCCTCCAGCGTCGCGAGCATGGAGCCGCCGTCGTCGAAGGCGTCCACGTCGTAAGCGTAGGTATTGCTGCTGCGCCAGACATAGTCGTCGTCCTGGTTGTCCGTGAAGAACGGGTCGTTCAGGTCCAGCGCCGGGTCGAACATCGTCTTCTGAGGGCCTATAGCGGAAAAACCCGTATAGCGCCCCAGAGCGTCGAGCGAGCGCACCCGCGCGTAATAGGTCACGCTGGGCAGCAGGCCGGCGAAAGCTGCCGAGCTCTTGTCGGTAGTCATATCGCCGGCGATATCGGAAAAATCGCTCATGCTGGAGATCTGGCAGTTATACAGCGTGTATACCGGGTTGCCTTCGGCGGTCCAGTTGGCGGTCAGGCTGGAAACGCCGACGGTCGTCCACGCCGCCGAAGAAGGCTGGGCGGCGTAAGTACGGGTGGAAACAGCGTCCGACCAGCTGCTTTCCTGCCCCAGCCAGTTACGCGACCGGACCCGGAAATACCAGTTGCGGTCCGGCATAACGTTGATGAATTCCCAGGAGAAATCCGGAGTCCACGAAGACAGGACATCCATCGACCCGATGGAGCACAGGACATTCTCACAAACCCGCGCCTGGTATTCGGTGCCGGTAAAGGGAGCCGAATACGCCAGAGGCGAAGCGGCAAGTCCGCTGTTGCCGCCGTGAATATACACCCGCCCGCCCGACTTCAGGGCGGAATGATACTGCCGCGCGGCGGGCAGGGTATAGGCCAGCGTCCAGGGAGACATCCCTCCGGCCGCTCCCGCTGCGGCCGATATCACCGTGGCCTGCGCCGCGAAACCGTTGTTGCCGCCGGCCACCAGCAGCCGGTCTCCCAGCGCCGTCATAGTATGGGCGAAACGCGGCGAAGGCAGCGGCTCGCCGGCGGACCAGCCCCCGTCGGCCAATGTCCCGTCGGCGTCGACGGAGGTCTGCCACGCGCCCGCGCGGGCCGAAGCCCCGTCCTTGCCGCCGCTTATGTATATCCGCCCCCCCAGCTCCGCCGCGCCGAAAGCGTAAAGAGGATAAGGCAGGGTGGCCGCCTCCAGTTCCCAGGAAGGGATGGAACCGTCGGCCGTCAGACGGGCGGTACGCACGGAAGAAACGGCGCTGCTGCCGTCGAAGCCGCCCATCACGAAGATGGAATCGTTGTAGGAAACAGCCGCGTGCAGATATATACCGAAAGGAAAAGAGGTTTCCTGGCGCCACTCGGAAAGGTGGGAAGGAGTGCTGGCGTCGGCCGACCAGACCTCCAGGGCCGTACCGCCGTTGTCGTAACCGCCGATGACGTAGAGACGGCCCTTGGCCGTCACCATCGCGTGGCCGTACCGCCCTTCCGGCATCCAGCCCGCGACCGACCACGCGCCGTAACCGCCGGGCCCGGTTTCCGCGTAGTAAACGGCGCTGCTGAAATGGACCCCGTTATAGCCGCCGCTGACGAAGGCCCGGCTCGAAACTATCGCCGAGGAGTGCCCGTAGAGGGCCGAAGGCAGAGCCTCCCCCGGAGCCCAGTTCTCACGCTGGCCCGGGCCGGGATTGCCGAAAGCCGAGAAGCGCAGGTTCGCCGAAAAAGAGCCGACATTGGAGAAGACGAAAGTATCCGACGAGACCGGCATGCTCAGCGTGGTGACCGCCGAGGTGGTCACGTATTCCGAATAGTCGCTTTCCATGTAGCCCGAGCGCAGGAAAGCGAAATAGGTGGTGTTGGGAGTCAGCCCCGCGAAAGCCGCGCCAAGCCCGTAGGTGGCGGAAGAGACGGAATAGTCGGCCAGCGCCCCCGTCGTGGAGAGCAGCACCAGGTAATCGGCCATCCCGGGATCGTACATATAGAGCCAGGACAGGTCGAACGCGTCGCTGGATATTGAAACATAACCGAAATCCGTGGGCGTAGACACGGCGTGCGAATGGAAGCCGGACCCGACATCATAAACCCCGCCGGACACGCCCTCGGAGGCCAGGTTGCCTATGAACCCGGCCAGGCGGTGCGAAGTCCCCGGCCACGGCGCGTCCGCCGCCATCTCCACCGCGGCCATTCCCCCTATCGCGTCGTCGACGATGGTATACGCCCCCCCGGCCTTCTGCCCGGCGGCCTGCGCGGGCAATAAAAAACCGGCCGCCGCAAGCAGCGGCGTCGCTAAGAGCAGATATCTCTTCACCTTTCTAATCATCTCGCAGCGTTCCGGCAAAACCACCGCTCCAACCGTCGCGGCCTGCCGGGACTTAGTTTATCTTCACCACCGTAAGACGCTGATTGCTGGTATTTATCGATCCGGGAGTGGTCTGAAGGCCGAACAACCGTATGAAAGACCCGGGCAGAAGTTTTATAAGCCAGGTGGAGTGCAATTCCTCCGGATTGGCGCCGTCCCCGATAGCCCTGCGGGTATCGCTGAATTCCGGATTAGGCGTGGATCCATCGATCCCGATACCTATGCCACGAACAGTGTTGCTGGAGGTACTGGCGGCGAAAGTCACATGGGCCGACACCATATACATTCCCCCGGTACGGGTCTTGAACGAGGAGCTGACCCATTCTCCCTGTGTGTCTTCTTCTACACTAGGGGCCGTCATGACCTGTACCCATCCCGCGGCTGGCAAAAGGTATGTCGAACCCTGTGTGATTATCACCCTGGACTGACGCGGGAGTTCCACGACTCCGCTGGTCGAGACAGTCAGCATATTGGGCAACGGGCCCGTGCCGACCTTAACGAGGTAGGAGGTCGGGCCGGTCAGTTGCGGATCGGGGTCCACCACGGCCAGCCTGGCGCCGTAGGAGGTGACCGTGCCTATCACCACCGTATTCTGGTCGGTCAGGAACAGGCCCGCGCTGCCGTGTACCGTCGACGTCGAGACCCAGAACCCGCCCCGGGCCTTGAACCTCACCTGGTCGACGATATTGTTCTCCACGAGTATGCCCTGGCTGTCCGACCAGGTAAAGCTGCCGTTCGCTGTCGAACTGGACTTGTTGCCGGCGGCGAAGGAATAGGTTCCCTTGGCGGTATTATTGTTCCCGGCGATAACCGCGGCATACTGTCCAATCGCGGAAGCGTTGGCTCCGCCCAGCACAGCCGCGCCGTAACCGTTGGTGTAATTAAAGATACCTCCCGCTATCGTAGCGCCGTAACCGCGGGAAACATTCTCGTACCCGCCGGAGACGACTGCGTCGTCGCCGTACACCTTGTTCAACTGGCCGCCGCCTACGACCGAATTGGCTCCGGCGGACTGGTTCTGGTATCCGCCGACCACTATCGAATAGAGGGTGGGTCCGACCTTGTTGTCCTCGCCGGCACCGATGAAGCCGTATGGGGAATAAGCCCAATTGCCCCGGCCGCCGGCCACCGTCGCGCTCTGACTGCTGGCCGTGTTGCGATATCCGCCCAACACGGCCGAATAGGCGCCGCTGGAGACGTTCATGTAGCCGCCGCCGACCACGGCGTGCGTGCCGGTGGACTGGTTCAGCTCGCCGCCGCCGATGAAGCCCGCGTAGCCGAAAGGCATCTTATTATCCCGGCCGCCCGCTATGACGCCGTACT
This sequence comes from Elusimicrobiota bacterium, assembly GCA_003500765.1. Lineage (GTDB taxonomy): Bacteria > Elusimicrobiota > Elusimicrobia > Elusimicrobiales > UBA9959 > UBA2231. The sequence goes on from DNQL01000009.1 coordinate 4,875, forward strand.
GCGCGTCCACGGTGTTATAACCGCCGCCCCCGATGAAAGACTCCATCGCGTTGGCCACGTTCCACCAGCCTCCGACTACGCCGGCATGTACTCCTGCGACAGTGTTCTCATACCCTCCTCCGATAAAGGAGTAATTGGCGCTGCTGGTAACGTCATTGTTCATGCCGCCGCCGATCACTCCGTAATCGTGGGATATCGTGTTGCTCTGGCCGCCGCCGATGAAAGAATAAGCTCCGTCGGCTCCGTAGCCGCCGGCGACGTTATTCTGGCCGCCGACCACCGAAGTGAAGCCGGTATTGGCCGAATTGGAATAACCTCCACCCACGAACGAATAGAACTCGCCGGCGAAATTAGACTTTCCTCCCACGACCGAGTTCAGGCCGTCCTGCGCCTGGTTATCGCTGCCGCCGCCGACGAACGAGTGCATCCCGCTGGCCTGGTTGTTCTCGCCGCCGGCGACGATGGCCGAAGTGCCGATGACCGTATTGTACGCGCCTCCGCCGATGAAGGAATTAGAGGCGCTGACTATGTTATAGGCGCCGCCGACCACGGCGGAGAAGGTTTGCGAGGCCCTGTTGCCCACCGCCGGCACGCCAGACCCGTCCCTGCCGCCGCCGCCTATAAATGAACTGGCTCCCGAAGCGGTATTGCCCCGTCCGCTGCCGACGAAGGCCCCCCACCCGCTGGCCGTGTTCTCGAGGCCCGCCACCACCGCCGCGGCCGAATTAGTGGCCGCGTTATAATAACCGGCGAGCACCCCGGCATAGTTAGCGGTAGCGTCATTGGTCCAGCCGCCGGCCACAACGCTGCCGTCCCCGCTGGCGATATTCTCGTAACCGCCGCCTATCGCTGAGAATTTACCGGAAGCCACCTGAATGCCCAAGAGACGCCGGGTCTGCAGGTCGACCGCGCCCACGCCGCGTGCGTTGCCCTCGACCGTGCCGTGGCCCACGCCGGTGGTCTGTATCGCGCCGCCGGTGGAGATCATTACGCCGGCCGCGCCCAGTCGGGCCACATACGAGTCCGTATCGCTGATCGTCGATATATCCAGAGAATAGGAAGGATCGCCGTTCCCCACGCCCATGCGGCCCTCCACTATCAGGCTGTTGGAGGGCGGGGTTTTGGAATTAAAATTTATGCCCACGCTCATGCTGCCGACGACTTGGAGTTTGGGTGAGCCGGCGCTAGTATAAACATTGTTGCCGATCCCGATCTGGCCCCCGCCGCCGGCCACACGCATATATGTCATTCCGACGCTGTTGAACTTTACCCCCCCCGCGCCGGAAGAATAGAACCCGTCTATATCGGGATTGCCCGCGTTGGTGGAGATCTGAACCCGGCTGGCGATGTCCAGCGCTTCGGCGGGAGAAGACGCTCCCACGCCGATGCGTCCGCTCCCAGAAATGCGCAGTCGTTCCACCCCGCCTGTGGCAAAAGCCAAATTCCCGGAGGCGGGAAGGTATAGTCCATCGTCCGTGTTACTGACAAAAGACAGGGCCGGGGCTCCCACCGTTCCGACTGGCAACAGAAGCGGTCCGGTCATGGTGTCGCCGGACTTGGAGACCTTGTCCGCCGCCACCCCGCTCAGGCCGGAACCGTTACCGTAGAAATACCCCTCGGAAGTGACCGAGGCGCGGATCACCCCGGCCCCGTCGCGCCAGACCTGCGCGTAATAACCCGCGCCAGTGGCGGTAGACTTAACGTCCAGCGCGCCCTGCGGCTGCGTGTTTAATGGCCCTATACCAACGCCGCCCGTGGCGACATTGCCGTAGATTATGGTGCTTATCCGTATCTCGTCGGAAGCGCCCGGCCCGGTAGCGTCCAACGCGTAGCCGATTATTATATTTCTGCTGCCTGTAGTGAGAGCGCTGCCCGTCTGGAAACCGACGAGGATATTATCGGAGCCGGTGGTAAGAGTATGCCCGGCATAGTAACCAACCAATGTTGAACTGGAGAAAGACTGCCCCGCCGAGCCATAGCCTGCGTCCGCGCCGATCACGACATTCGCGGAGCCGGTCTCGGTCTGCCGGCCGGCTTCGGTCCCTACAAACGTATTCTTGGAGCCGCTGGTATTCGCGTTGCCGGCGCGAGAACCCACAAAGATGTTTCGGCTGCCAGAATTACTGTATCCCGTGCCGGAGCCGAAAAAAGAATTATCAAAGCCGCCAGAAGCGCTCAGCCCTCCGGCAGACTGGGAGCCGAAGAACGAATTATCGCCGCCATTCGTAGAGTATTGAGCGACCCTCGCGCCCATGAAAGTATTACTATTCTGATTGGTAAAATACCCTCCGGTTTCGGTCCCGACGAATGTATTTTGATAGCCGCTGGCGTTAGACCAGCCCGTATTTTCGCCAATGAACACATTGTCTTGCTCCACAAAAGGACTGCCCACATTACGGCCGATACTTACACCCGTGTTTGTCCCATAGGAGCCCACCGCCAGCACCGTGCTGCCTCTTATCTGATAGTAAGCCGCGCTTACGGCGCTGGAGCTGTTTATCCCGTAGGCGCCCATTTGCAGCGTTGTAGTGGCTGTATGGGTTCCCAAACCATCCCCGGCCAGGTTGGTCAGCATGGAGCCGTCGCCGATGAACTTGCCGACGGTATAGACCTCGCCGTTGCCCTTGACGCTGAAGACCTCGCTGGTGCCCGTGGACACTATCAGCATTTTCTCACCCGTGCCGGCCGCGCTTGAAACGACCAGCGCCGCCACGGGAGTCGCCGAGCTGATACCGACATTGCCCGCGAAATAAGTGCGCGCGTTGGAGTCCTCGGAATATATGGCGTACGGACGATTGGTCTGCCTGCCGGCCGTCAGGCTGCTGATATAGATGCCGTAGGTGTCGGTAATGGCTCCCACGCCGATATCGATGTTATCCAGCTCTTCGAGATAGAGGCCTATGGCCTTGCCTATCGTGCCGGCGCCGCTACCGCCCGCGGAATCGTCCCGCCGCACTTCGGTATGTATGCCCACCAGGTAAGCCAGGGAGGCGTCGCTATTAACGCTGGCGTGGAAATCGGCGCCGGCGACAGCGTCCCCGTTCTCTCCCATATCCCCGGTCCCCCAGCCGTAAGCGGAGGCGGCTATTCCCAGCGCGACCTCCTCACCTCCTGCGGTGAACTGGTGGGATTTATGAACCTCCAGAACGCTTTGGGTCGAGGGGGCCACACCGATACCGACCGCGCCGCTGGTGGAGACCAGGAGCCGCTCGGAGACCGTACCGGTGCCCAGCGCCAAAAGATAGGGATACTGCGCGGACTCGTCCCGCACATCGAGAAGCGCCCGGGAACCGGAAGGAGGTCCTACCTGGACGCGGCCGTCGCCGCGTATGGACATGCGCACATTCATGTCGGCCTCGGTCCTGGAAGAGGTCCAGAACTCGAAACCCATGGGGACGACATTGGCGGCTTCCGAAACGGCGCCGTCGACCCGTCCGCGGAACACCGCGTTCTCTATCCAGTCTGAGTCGGCCCCGCCGCCGTCGTGTCCGATGTAACGGATATCGAACAGGGCTTCTCCATCCGTCACGGCGACAGGAGCGCCCTTCGTCCCGCCGGACTTGGACGCCAATATCCTCGCGGGAGAGCCTGTGCCGACCTGTTCCATCAGGAAGGTACCGTTCTCGGAATTGTCGCCGAACAGGTGCAGGCGCGCCCAGCCCGGTTCTATACCGATGGCTACCGAGCCCCCCAGCACGGCGAATGTGGACCCGCCCACGCTGAAGGCGTTGCCCTGGACCGTGAGGGTGGAAGCGGAAAGATTTCCGTTGATGCCGACATAACCGGAAGACATATCGCCGAGCACCAAGCCGCCGATATTGAGCTTGTTGGAATCCAGCGGGTTCGCGAGGTCCACATCGTTGCCGATGAGGATATTGCTGCCGCCGGAGGTTATAGCGTCGCCGGCCTGGAAGCCTATGAGGATGTTTCCGGTGCTGTTCTGCAGCGCATAGCCCGCGTTATAACCCAGAAGCGTGGAACTAGAAACATAGCCGGACGCGCCGAAAGCCGCGTACATGCCGACGACGGTATTGCCGAAAGCGGCCGCGGTACCCCTGAGCGCGCTGCGGCCCAAAGCGGTGTTGCCCCCGCCGACTGCATATAGCCCGGCGTTAGACCCGACATAAGTGTTCCCGCTGCCCGTCGTGTTGCTGAAACCGGCGCCCTGGCCCACAAAGGTGTTCATCTGCCCGGAAGTATTTTCCTGACCCGCCTCAAGGCCCGCGAAGATGTTGAAGGTTCCGGGAACCGCCAGCACGGTGCTGCCGTTCACCTGGTAATAAGCGGCGCTGACCGAGCTGGAGGTGTTCACTGCGAATGAGCCCATCTTAAGGGCCTGGGTCGCGGTATGGTTGCCCAGGTTGTCCCCCACGGCGGAAACATCCACCCAGGTCAGGGAACCGTCAGAATCCTTCATCATCAGGTTGCCGGTCGTGCCGTCGCCGAAAAATAAATTCTGAACGGAAGTGAAAGTGGCCCCTCCCACTACATACAGGCCGCTGGAGATCTGCACATGGCCGTTTATGAAGATATTGCCCGGCGCCGCGGGGATGTTGAGCGCTGGAACGATTTGCGTGCTGCCGAAGACCGTGAAGCCTTTAATCTCCACGTCGGGGTCGGTCTGCGTCCCCCCCGTGCCGAAGACGCTCAGGTCGTCCTCCATGAAGAATTCGGTGCCGTTGTCGACCGCAAGGGCGGGCAGCCCGCACAGCGCCAGGACGGCAAAATAGAAGAACCCTTTAAAGGCCTTTTTCATGACAATGCTCCTGCTTTTGTATAACATCAAAAATCACCGCTAAACCGCTCTTTACAACTACTTCTTCCGTATGCCTCCGACGAGGTCTGTGCCGGAGTAAAATTTGACCACATGATCGCCCGCGGCGTCGTTGCCCTTTACCGACAGGGCCGTCCCGGCCTGGCCGCCCATGTTGATTCCGTGCAGGTCGGTCTGCGCGTCGCCGAACTGGGTCTCGCCGACCGTGTAGATCCCCTTGTTGGAAAGGTCGCCGAATATCGCCCCGCCGATGTTCAGCTCATTACTCGCGGTCGGCGCGGAGGTGGTTTGATCATTGCCGATAACTATGTTGCTGCCGCCGGAGGTTATAGCGTCGCCGGCCTGGAAGCCTATGAGGATATTGCCGGTGCTGTTCTGCAAACTGTATCCCGCATGATAACCGACCAGCGTAGAGCTGGAATAGGGTTGGCTGGCCACGCCCTGACCGGCGCCGGCCCCCAATACCGCGTTGGCCGAACCGGTATTGTTCCCGTCGCCGGCATAGAAGCCTATGAGCACGTTATTGCTGCCTGTCGTGCTGTAGTTCCCGGCCCTGTTCCCCATGAAAACATTATTGCTGCCGGTGGTGTTATAATAACCGGCATTCCCTCCCATGAAGGTGTTGGAATCGCCGCTCGTATTGCTGCGGCCGGCGAGACGCCCCACGATAGTGCTGTTTTGCCCGCCAGTATTGGCATAGCCGGCCTGATATCCTACGAAGGTATTGCCCTCGGTGCCCGTATTGCTGTAGCCGGCGTCTTCTCCCATGAAGGAGTTGTAGTTGGCCGTATTTACGCGGCCGGCGCGCAGGCCGACCCCGATGCTGCCCGTCCCAGGCAGCGTCGCCAGCACGGTGCTGCCGTTTATCTGGTAGCGCGCGGCGGTTATGTCGCTGGAAGTGACGACGGCGAAATTCGCCATGTTCAGGCGCTGGGTGGCGATGTGGTTGCCCAAATTATCGCCGGTCATGATCTGCAGCGTGCTCAGCTTGCCGTTCGCGGTCATCGAGGCCACCACCAGCCCGGTGGAATCCCGCCAGATCTGGGCGTACTCCGTCACCAGCGTGCCGGTGGACACTATGTCCAGCCGCGCCCTGGGGTCGTTCGTGCCTATGCCGACCAGGCCGCCCTTCTTGACCAGCAGGCCCGTGCCGCCGTCGAGGAAGTTATCCCCCTGCACGCCCAGGCCGACCAGCGACGCAGTCGGCGTTTGCTTGAAGCCGAGGATGCCTGCCTCATTGACCGCGGTAGATTTGCCCAGCTTGAGGGTAATGAAATGATTATCGCTAAGGCTCGGGTTTATGAACCAGGCGATGGGGTCGACATAGGTCGCAGCCGCGTCCCTCTGCACCACGAGCGGCACCGTCGGAGTAGTGGTGCCTATGCCGACATTGCTGGAGGTGAGCACCGCATAATGGCCGAAGCTGGCCGTGCCGGTGGAGTTATTCACCGTGCCCGAGCCGATGGCCACGCTGGCCCAGGCATTGGCCCTGGCCCCGTAGCCCAGCGCCACGGACGAGGACGCCGCGTAGGAATACGCGCCCAGCGCCGCGCCGTAGGGCTGATTGTTCTGGGAATAGGCTCCTATGCCGACGGCATAGTCGGAATTACCGGAAGCCTCACGGCCCACACCTACGCCGGAGGCGTAGTTGCCGGAGGCGCTGTCGCCCACGCCCACGCCGGAGTCGTGATTATTGGAAGCGTATGGACCCACGCCCACACCGTAACTGTAATTGTTGTAAGCGCTCAGCCCCAAGCTCACGCCGCCGTTGAAGTTGGAGTAAGAATTGGAGCCTATGGATATGCCGTACAAGTTATTGCTCCCCCCCGTGCCGGGCGGGACTATGGCTATACTGCCATTGAGCATGGTGATGGTAGACACGCCGGCTAGGAAGTTGCCGCCCATGTCCAACGTACCGGCCATCGTGCCGCCGGCCAGCGGCAGGGCATTGGAATCGGTGCCGCTCACCCCGGTCAAAGCGGAGCCGTCGCCGAAATAGCGCGCGGCCGAGCTGAACCCGACGATGTAGACATTGGTGGAAACAGAAAGGCCGGCGCCGACATCGACGCTGGCAGTCGGAGCTATCTTGCGGCTATCGCCGTCGAAAAGCAGCCCGGCCTCCGCGCCGGTTATGCTGATAGAGCCGTCAACCACCTCGAACAGGGAGGAAGGCGTATCACTACCCACTCCCACTCTCCCCTCCGAGTCTATGGCCAGGCGGATATCCGCACCATCCTGGGCCTTCAGCAGATACCCGCCCGCGGCCACGGACTGAGGGTAGAGATGGAGCATTACCGCGTTAGTGCCTATCTGCGTCCGGTTTCCGCCGAAGTTAATAATAGAACCGGCCCCGTAGTTAAGGGAAGGGCCGTAGTAAAGGTTAGCGGATTTATCGAGGCCGAAAGTATAGCCGGCGCTAGGCTCCCATACTTTCAGCAGGTCGGTCTGGGTTCCCCACTCGTACTGTATGGTCAGCTGCGCGCTGGGCGCGGCGGTGGCTATCCCTATCGCTCCCGTTACGCTTATGGAAGAGCCGGCGGACATGAAAAGGTCCCCGGTCATGGTGTCGCCGGCCTTTAGGACCCTTGTATCGTCGGTGGCGCCGGTGACGCCGGTCAGGCCCGAGCCGTCGCCGTAGAAAACGCCGGTGGCGGTGACGCTGGCGCGAACAACGCCGTCGGAGTCGCGCCAGGCCTGCGCGTAATGGTTGGCCGTGGTGCCGGTGGAGATGATGTCCACCAGAGCCGCGTTGAGCGGCAATATCGGACTGTTGCCCACGGTGCTGCCGACCACCATGAAGCCGCCTTCGGTCTTGAACAGCGCCCGGTCGGCCGCGGCGTTCTGTATCTCATAGCCCCTGGAATCGCTCCAGGTGAAGGAGCCGTTCGCGGTAGAAGAGGAGCGATACCCGCCGGCCCAGGAGTTCTGGCCCAGAGCGGAGTTGTAGGCGCCCCCTGAGACCGCCGCATACCATCCGCCGGCCACGTTATACGCGCCGCCGGAAACCGTAGCTGCATTGGCGCTCGCCTTATTATTATTGCCGCCTGAAACTGTCGAATTGCCGCCGGTGGCCTTATTTATAACGCCGCCGGCTACCGTCGCATTACTTTGGCTGGCCGCATTGGCGTAACCGCCGGACACCGTCGAATATTGAGCACTGGCCGAGTTATCAAAGCCGCCGGAAACCGTAGCTTCAGTCCCGTTGGCCGTGTTTTGCCCCCCGCCTAAAACCGTGGCGAGATAAGCACTGGCCGTGTTATTTAAGCCGCCCAGAACACCGGAATACATCCCGGACGCCGCATTATACTCGCCGCCGGAGACGACGGCGGAGGTACCGGAGACGATATTATAGCGTCCGCCGCCGACCGCGGAATTGGAGCCGCTGACGACATTGAAAATGCCGCCGGAAACCAGAGAGGCGTAGCCGCTTACGGCATTGTTCTGGCCGCCGGAGATCGTCGAATAATAATCGGAGGCGGAATTACCCTCGCCGCCCAGGACGGCGGAGCGAAGCCCGCTGGCGATATTGCTCCAGCCTCCTCCCACCACGGAAGCGGTCCCGTTGGAACTGTTCTGATAGCCGCCGCCGACAAAGGAGTAAATACTGGCGGAAGTATTTCTAAAACCTCCGGAAAGCACGGAATAACTCCCGCTGGCGACCTGGCCGGCAGCCGAGCGCACGGTCTGCAGGTCCACCGCGCCGTCGCCGCGGGCGTTGCCGGCGACCGTGCCGTGGCCAATGCCGGTGGTCTGCACCGCGCCGCCGGTGGAGATGACTATGCCCGTGGTTATAAAGTCCGAAGTGTCATTGGCCAGGTCGTCGGAAAGTATATGAAGCGGACCGGTCATAGTATCGCCGGCCTTGAGGACCCTTGTATCGTCGGTGGCGCCGGTGACGCCGGTCAGGCCCGAGCCGTCGCCGACGAAGCGCACGGCCTGCATGGAGCCGGTCACGCTCATGGAGCCCACGATGAGGCCGGTCGAATCGCGCCAGAGCTGGGCCATCTGCGTATTAAGCGTGCCGGTGGAGACGATGTCCAGCGCGGCCTGGGGAACTCGCGTGGAAATACCGATGGTCGCATCGTTCAGCCTGCCGAAAAGCAGCCCGCCGACATTGAGCTCGTACTGGGAGTTGGAAGCGGACGTACCCTGGAGATAGCCGATGACGATATTGTTGCCGCCAGTGACGTTCTGATACCCCGCATAGGATCCCAGGAAAGTATTGCCGGTCCCCAGGTTGGCGAGACCGCTGGCATAGCCGACCATCGTATTATTCAGGCCGGCGCTGTTCACTTTTCCGGAAGCCGAACCCACAAAGACGTTATAGGCATTCACGTTAACCTGCCCCGCCATGGGGCCTACGGCTATGCTGCCATTGCCGGGCAGCAGCGCCATCACCGTGCTGCCGCCGATCTGGTAATAAGCGGCGTTGACGCCGTAGCCGCCGAAGCTGGCCGTGCCGGTGGAGTCATTGACGGTACCGGCGCCGATGGCGATACTGGAGTAGGCGTTGGCCCTGGCGTAAGAACCGAGAGCGGTCGCGGAAGTCGTCGCCTGCGAGTAGGCGCCGAGCGCGCTGGCGTAGTTCTTGTTATTGGCTGAATTAGCGCCCACGCCGACGCCGTAATTGGAATTGCCGGACGAGCCCTTCCCGACGCCCACGCCGAAAGCGGAGTTACCGAAAGCGCCGTCACCCACGCCGACGCCGTAGTTATAATTCTGGAAGGCGGTATTCCCCAGGCCGACGCCGCCGAGGTAATTACTGTGAGCGCTATGCCCCACGCCAAGACCGTTGGTGTAGTTATTGTAGGTATTGGAACCGATGGAGATGCCGTAGCTGATGTTGCTGCCGCCGGTGCCGGGCGGGACTATAGCGATACTGCCGTCGCGCATGGTGATGGTGGACACGCCGGAGAGGAAATTGCCGTCCATGTCGATGGCGCCCTGCATGATGCCACCGGCCAGAGGCAGGGCGTTGGGGTCGGTGCCGGTGGCGCCGGTAACGCCGGTAAGGCCGGAGCCGTCTCCGATGAACCGGACCGCCTGCATATTCCCGGTGGCGCTCATGGAGCCGACTATGAGCCCGCCGGAATCGCGCCAGATCTGTGCGATATCCGAGGGCGTTCCTCCGGCGGAGACTATGTCCAGCCGCGCGGCCGGAGCGCCGGTCGAGATACCGACATTCCCGGTCCCGGTAACGCGCAGGCGTTCGGCGTAAGTCCCCTGGTACTGCGTCCGTAAAAGGAGGCCCCGGGCGGTGGATTCAGCCACGCCTTCGATGGAGGCGCTGTAACCGATGGAGCCCGGCACGTCCACCACGCTACCGGCGAAGTAAAGCGTGGGGGTGGATGAGAACACCCGGGCCTCTCCGAATACCTCCAGTTCGTGCGTAGGAGCGGCGACGCCTACGCCCACCATGCCGTTGACTACGACCAGAGTGGATACCCCCACGCTGAAAGCGCTTCCCTGCACCGTTATGGTGGAGGCGGTGGTAAGCTGACCGGACATAAAATCGCCGGTGCGCAGCACGGCGTCGGCGGCGTTCTCGGCGTAAGCGGCGCTGGAGGAATAAAGCGCGTAGGGCACGGAGGTGAATTTCTCGCGGGGCACGAGGTCGGTGAGATCCACTTTGACCTGCAGGTACCAGTCGTTGGCGGCCAGGTCCACGCCGGAGGGAAGCGTGAAGGTGGACTTGAACAGGCCGGTGGAAACATAGACGGACTGGAGGGCGGAGGCGTGGCAGATTCCCGCGGACGGATCGTCGCAAAGCGAGATGGTTATATCCCTGTTGCCCGTGACGGGCAGCCCGTTCTCCTTGAGCCGGCCCTGGTAGGTCATCACCTCGGGGGCGGCGGCGAAGGCGGAGCCGGCAAAAATGAAATAGGCGATGACGCCCAGGATAAAGCGCTTCATACTTCCTCCGTGTTTACGCATCGAAACCATCGGTCAATGGCCGGCATCCGGCCGCTGGCCGATGGCGAGGGACGTCCGCTTGCCGGACGCCCCTCACTCGAACTTCATGCCCACCGCGAACCTGTGAGAACTGCCCAGGTCGCCGTAGGGAAGCAGGGCGTAGTCCAGTATCACCCCGCGTATCTCGAACCCTATGCCCATGTAGAAGCCGTAGAGCCCGTCGATACCCGACGTGGAGCTGCCCAGCTCGCTGCCCAGTATGGCGTCGCGCTGGTCCGACGAGGAGGTCCTGTATCCCCCCCGCAGCGCCAGCTCCTCCACGGGCCGGTACTCCGCGCCAAAGCCGAGCGAAGAGCCGCCGTCGTTGTTTATGTCGGCCTGCAGCGCCAGCAGAGTGCTGCCCTCGCCCGGCCGCATGGCCAGGCCCGCGCGCCAGGTGACCGGCAGCGGGTAAGCCTCGGCCTCGAACTTTATCTTCGAGCCCAGGTTGGCCACCGACAGTC
>DNQL01000102.1 GCA_003500765.1 Elusimicrobiota bacterium
GCCGCGCAGCGCGCCGGCGTAGAGTTCGGCACGGCCGAACTCCCAGCCCAGCAGCGCGTCCACGGTGTTTATCTTTTCGTAGTCCGCGCCGCCACGGTCCTGGTCCTTGGTATTGATGACGTTGGCCGCTCCGACGTAGTAATAGCGGCCCTCACGCGGGTAGATGCGCAGGCCCAGGTCGTTATGCGAGCCCTCGAAGACCGGGTCGTACTTCCACTTCCAGTGCCAGTACATCCTGAAGCCGGTGATGCGGCCGAGCACATCCTTGACCGAGGCGGTGGCGTCGCGCAGGTTGGTGACCGCGTCGCTGACGTCCTTCTTCATCCCCTCGTCCTTCATCAGGGCGCCCACGGTGCCCTCGCCCCTGTTGACGCTGCCCAGCAGCTCCTCGCCCTGGGCAAGCAGCCTGTCGAGGCGCGCGCTGACGCTGTCGAGGTTGCCCATGAACTTCTCGGCGTCGGGCTTGGCGTTGGAGACCAGGGAATTGAGATTGGCGGTCAGGTCGCGCAGGTTGGCCACGGTCTGGCCGAGGTTTTTGGAGAGCGAACCGTCGCCGCGCAGTTCCTTTATGAGGCCCTGCAGGTCGGAGACCGCGGCCGCCATCGCCTGGTCCAGCGGCAGCGAGTTGTCGCCCTGTACAGTATCGCCGGACTTGAGGGTCCCGGCGGAAGGATGGCCCTGGTCTATCTGCATGTATTTGCTGCCGATGACGCTGGTGGAACCGACCTTGAATTTGGCGTCCTTGTATATTTTGACGCCTTCGCTCACGGAGAGGCGGACGACGACCCTCTCGCCCTTTATCGTTATCTCCTTGACGCGGCCTATCTCCACTCCGGACAGCTTGACCACCGACTTATCAGGCAGGCCGGAGACGTCGGCGAACTCGGCGTAGACGGGATAATAGGTCTTGAACGAATAGTCGCCCAACAGGAAAATAGCCGTACCCAGGAGGGCCAGGCCGGCGATGACGAACATCCCTACTTTGCTCTCGTCGTTCATAATTAATCTTTTATTTTAATATATTTGGGGCCGCTAGCGCCGCCCCCCGTGCCCGCCATGGGCCGGACGCCCGCCATGACCTTCGCGCCCGTTCACCCCGGCGCTGGATATCTCCAGGAACTCCTTTATGGCGGGGCTTTCCGACTTGACGAAACGGTCCGGCGGCTCAACCGCGGCGAAGACGCCTTTGTCCAGCATGGCGACCTGGGAGGAGAGGTGCAGCGCCAGGTTGACGTCGTGCGTCACCAGGATGGATGTGATCTTGAGCTGGTCTCGGGCCGAGACGATGAGGTCGGTCACCATCTCGGTGGTGACGGGGTCCAGGCCGGTGGTGGGCTCGTCGTAAAGTATGCATTTGGGCCCGGCGGCCACGGCCCGGGCCAGCGCCACGCGCTTCTTCATGCCCACCGAGAGCTCCGCGGGCTTGAGGTCCTCCACTTTATCCAGCCCCACCAGCGCCAGCTTCTCGGCGACTATCCGGGGATAGTCCTCGCGCGGGATATCGGTCAGGTAGCGCAGGCCGAAGCTGACGTTCTCGAAGACGGTCAGCGAGTCGAACAGCGCGCCCTCCTGGAAGAGATAGCCGAAATTGCGCCTTATGCGGGCCAGCTCGAACTCGTCGTCGAGCGCGGCGATGTCCTCGCCGTCCACCAGGATCTGCCCGGAGTCGGGCTTGAGCAGGCGCATTATGCATTTGATGAACGTGCTCTTGCCCGTGCCGGAAGGCCCGATGACGCTGAACGTGTCGCCGTCCTCTATGCGGCAGGAAAGGTCGCGCAGGACTTCTCGGCCGGGGAAGTTCTTGGCGAGGTTCTTTATCTCTATCATATGCCCACCGCCACCAGCACCGCGCTTATGAAATAGTCTATTACCATCACCAGCACCATGCTGGTCACGACGGCCTCGGTGGTGGACTTGCCCACGCCCTCGGCGCCGCCCTTGGTCGTCATGCCCTTGTGGCAGGAGACGGTGGCTATCATGAAGGCGAAGGCGAAGGTCTTGAGGAAGCCGTGCATGAAGTCGGCGATATCCATGAAGGTAAAGATATCGTTCCAGTACACCGTGCTGGGCACCTGCAGGCGGGTGGTGGCGATGATGAAGCCGCCGATGGTGCCGATGAAATCGGCCAGCACCACCAGCAGCGGCAGCGTGATCAGAAAAGCGATGTAGCGCGGGACCAGCAGGTAGCGGGCGGGGTGCGTGCCCAGGGTGTAGAGCGCGTCCACCTGCTCGGTGACGCGCATGGTGCCTATCTCCGCGGTGACGACGGCGCCGGCGCGGCCCGCCACGACTATGGAGGTCAGCACGGGGCCGAGTTCCTTGACCATCGAGAATGAGACCAGCGTGCCGATATAAAGGGGTTCGTTGAAGAGGTTCTTGGACGTGGCCCCGGTCTGCAGCGCCAGCACCATGCCGGTGAAGAAGCTGGTCAGGGCGGTCACGCCGAGCGAGTCGACGCCTATCTTGACCGACTGCTTCATGGTCTCGCGCACCTCGAGCCGGGACTTGAAGAACCAGAAGGCCGTGGACTTGAGCATCAGCGCGGCGGCGCCGAGCTCGCCGGCGATCCCGATAACCTGGCCTCCGATCCTTGAGCAGACGGGATGGTTCATATCAGGCGTGCGTCCTCGGCACTCTGCGCGTGAGCAGCGTCGTTATCTCGTAGGGGATGGTGCCGGCCAGGCCGGCCAGTTCCTCCGCCGTCACGGCTTCGGCGCCCTGACGGCCGATGACCGCGACCTCGTCGCCCACGGATACGCGCTCGACGGCGGTGACGTCGAGCATCACCATGTCCATGGTGACATTGCCCAGCACCCGGCAGCGCCGCCCGCCGACCAGCATCTCGGCCTTGTTGGAGAGCGCGCGCAGGTAACCGTCGCCGTAGCCGATCGGCACGGTGGCTATCTTCATCGGCGCCGGGGCGCGGAAGGACCGGTTGTAGCTTATGGAAGCGCCCTCGCGCACGTTCTTTATAAAAACGATGCGGGTCTTGAGCGACAGTATGGGCTCGAAACCGTCCATGGTCCCGTAGGCGGCCAGTCCGGCGCGGACCATGTCCCAACGGCTGTCGGGAAGATGCACGGCGGCGTATGAATTGGCCGCGTGGCGGACCAGGTCGCGGGCGCCCGAGCGGCCGAGTTCCGTCAGCGTCTCCCGGAAATAGGCGAGCTGCTGGGCGGTGTACTCCGGGTCGGTATCGGCGCTGGAAAGGTGGGTATAGACCCCCTCGACGGATACTTCCGGCTGGCCGGCGAGCTCCTGGAAGATCTTCACCGCCGACGGGCGGCGGGCGCCTATGCGGTTCATACCGGTCTCCACCTTGATGTGGCAGGATGCCTTTTTCCCGGCCATGCGCGCGGCCTCCAGCATCTGGCGCGCGGCGTCCATGCTGGAGATGGTGACCGTCAGGCCGCGCTTGATGGCTTCGATAAAGCTGTTGAAAGGGTAGAGGCTGCCCAGGACCAGAACGGGCGAATTCACGCCGGCGGCGCGCAGCTCCAGCGCCTCTTCCAGGCAGGCGACGCCGAAAGAATGACAGAGGCGGTTCTCCTGGCAGTAGAGCGCCAGCGGGACGGCCCCGTGGCCGTAGGCGTCGGCCTTGACCACAAAAAGAACGCGCGCCGGGCCGGCGAAGGCCGCGACGCGCTCGAGATTGCGCTTTACCGCCGCGAGGCTTATCTCGGCCCGGGTGGGCCTGTAGAGCTGCCTGTCGGGCATACGCGAGGGGCTCAGAGAGCGACTTCCTCGGCTATAGGCTCGGTGCCGGGCAGCGCGGGGTTGTCGAAGCGGGTATATTCCGGGAAGTAATTAAGCTCTATGTCTCCGACCGGGCCGTTGCGCTGCTTGGCCAGTATCAGCTCGGCCTTGTTGCGCACCGCCTCGTCCTTGGTGTAATAATACTCGCGGTGGATGAGCCCCACCACGTCGGCGTCCTGTTCCAGCGAGCCGGACTCGCGCAGGTCGGAAAGCTGCGGCCTGTTGTCGGTGCGGCCGCTGGCCTCGTTGCGGCGGTTGAGCTGGGAGAGCGCCAGCACGGGGACATTGAGGCTGCGCGCAAGGTCCTTGAGCATGCGCGAGATCTCGGAAACCTCCTGCTGGCGGCTCTCCTGGCGGCCGCGGCCGCGCAGCAGCTGCAGGTAGTCTATGACGACCAGGCCGAGCTCCTTGTTCTGGGCCATCAGCTGCGACTGCAGCTTGCGCGTGCGGGTGCGCAGGTCCATGATGTCCATGCCCGGGGTGTCGTCTATCCAGACCGGGGCCGAGGAGATGGAGGAGAGGGCGCGGGTCAGGTCGGTCCAGACCTCGCGCTTGAAGAAGCCTTTGCGCACGCCGCTGAGGTTGGCGCGGGCGCTGGCGCAGACCATGCGCTCCATGATGGAATGGCGGCCCATTTCGAGAGAGAACACGGCCGTGGGGACCTTGTTGTCGACGGCGGCGTTGTAGACGATATTCAGGGCGAGCGCGGTCTTGCCCTGGCTGGGGCGGGCCCCGAGGATGATCAGGTCGCCCTTCTGCAGGCCGCCGGTCATCTCGTCGAGCTTGGCGAGTCCCGTGGGCACGCCGGTCACGGACTTATGCTCGCTGTAGAAGCGCTCGATGCGCTCCTGCACTTCGGGCACCAGCGCGTCGGCCTTTATGAAGCCGTGGTCGGTGCTTTTCTGCGAGACGTCGATAACGCGCTCCTGCGCGAAATCGAGGATGTCGGAGACCTCCTCCTCGCTGGCGTAGGACTTCTCGATGACCGAGGTGGAGATGCGGATAAGGTCGCGCAGGATCGCTTTCTTCTTTATTATCTGCGCGTAGGCGGCCGTGTGGGCCGGGGTGGAGACCTTCTCCATCAGGTCGGAGAGGTACTTCTGGCCGCCGACCTCTTCGAGGCGGCCCTGGCGCTTGAGCTCCTCCATGACCGTGACCATGTCGGCGGGCTGGCTGCGGCCATAGAGCTCCGTCACCGCCTGGAAGATCCTGCGGTTGGCGTCGGAGTAGAAATGCTTGTCCTGTATTATCTCGGCGACCGTCTCGATCGAGTCCTTCTCGATGAGCATGGCGCCCAAAACGGCCATCTCCGCCTCATTGGAATGAGGAGAAACCTTGTTAAAGGACATAGAAGCCCCCAGTGGGATCGCCCGCCCGCAGGGCGGGGCGGGTATTATTTGTTCTGAGCCGTGACGGTGATCTTGACCTTGGCGATGATGTCGAGCTTGAGAGCTATCTCGACCTCGGTCTCGCCGACGGCCTTTATGGAAGCCGGCAGGCGGACCTGGTCCTTGTGAACCTCGATGTCGGCGCCTTTGAGGCTTTTCACGATGTCGCTTTTGGCGACGGAACCGTACATGACCCCGTCTTCGGAGACAGGGCGGGAAAAGGACAGCGTCACCGCGGAGATGCGGTCCGCGAGGCCCTTAAGGGACTCGTTCTCCTGGGACACGCGCTTGGCGCGCTTGGCCTCGCCGGCCTTCCAGGACTTGACCACTTTATCGGTGGCCTCGTCGGCCATGCCGCGGGGGACCAGGAAGTTGCGGGCGTAGCCGTCGCGCACCTGCTTGACGTCGCCCATCCGGCCGAGTTTCTCGATATCTTTTTTGAGTATGACTTTCATGGCTTTCTCCGTGTGGGCGGCTCAGCCCTTGTAGGGCATGATGGCCAGGTTGCGGTTGATCTTGATGGCCCGGGTTATCTGGCGCTGATGCTTGGCGCAGGCGCCGGTGATGCGGCGGGACAGGATCTTGCCGGTGTCGGTGCAGAAGGTCTTGAGCAGCTGGGACTGCTTGTAGTCTATCGTGTGGATCTTCTCCGCGCAGAGGCGGCAGACCTTGCGCCGCGGGGCGAAATGGCGCCTGCCGAAGGGCCTGCGGGGACCCGC
>DNQL01000220.1 GCA_003500765.1 Elusimicrobiota bacterium
TGGCCGCCGGCTGCCTGGCGCTGGCCCTGGCCTCCGACCTGCTGGCCTTCGGGCTGAAACCGCGGCCGGAGTCCCCGCCCACTTTCTACCGCGGGGACGTTAAGACGCTCGTCGAATGGGGCAGGGAAAATACCGGGGAAGGGGAGGCGTTTCTCGCCAACCTGGGAGCTTCGGCGGCCCTGCTCGCCTACGCGGACAGGCCGACGGTGATAAACCCCAAGTTCGAGACGGCGCGGCTGCGGAACAAGTTCGAACGCTTCGCCCTGACGCTCTTCGGCAGCGAGGAAGAACTGCACGCCCTCTGCCTGGAGTACGGGGCCGCTTATTTCGTTCACGAGAACCATTTCGTCCTGGACCGCTCGCGGAAATCCTTCCGCTACCTGGCCGACAGGCTTCGACTTCCCGCCGCGGCCGCGGCTTACAGGATGCAGTTCGAGCCCGAAGGGCTGAAGCTCTTCGCCCCGGCGCATCAGACTTCGACCTTCCGCGTTTACAGGGTGCTGCGGCCCGGGGGAAAGAAAGCCCCGCGCGGGGTTTTTCCTTACGACCCCATGTACGACCCGCGCGTTTTCGGCGCGGAGCCCGGCGACAAATTCTTCGACGACGCCCCGGTCATGCGCGCGGCCGTAAGGATACTCCTGGAAAAAGAAGGCGCAAAAAACCGGCGCCGCCCCGTCGGGAGCGGCGCCGGCCTTTTGACGGCCGCCTCAGTAGCCCGGAAACATCTCACTGAAGCGCACGCTCTTCCAGGACTTGCCGGCCAAGTCATAGCTGCCCGCCATCAGCCCGGGCTCGGTCACGTGGAAGATGCGCCCGTCCCTGAGAAGATAGCGCCCCCAGGAGAGAGACAGCCCGGCGCGAGGCAGCGAAGATATCTCCCCGGGCACCAGCAGGTCCAGTGAGGCCGGATATGAGCCCGTTCTGGACTTATATGCTTCGCAGGCCGAAGCCAGCTGCTCGGTCCCGCGGGCCGCGATACCCCGGTTTATCGTTTTAAGAGCGAAGAGCGCTCCCACCAGGACGGCAAAAGCCGCTGCCTTCATCCCCAGTTCCCTGGCCCTGGCGCCGTTCCCGCGCAGCCGGAAGGCCAGCGCGGCGGCGGCCAGCAGGACCGCTATCGAAGCCGAAGCGAGAGCCGGTCCGTATGAGACCCCCTGCAACAGCGCTATCCCGAGCATCGCCAGAACAAACAGTATTGTTTCCATCATCTCGTCCTCCTTGGACTCTCCGCACTTAATCCGAGCAGAGCCAGTTCTTCACTTCTTTGCAGTCCTGACGTGCTTCCTCATGACATTCCTTCCGGCACTCCTGCGGATTATCACCGGTGGCCGGCTGCCCTACCACATCGGTGCACACCCAGACGCAGGCTATTACGGTGACCGTCGTGCAGACCGTATCCACCACCCAGTCGCAAATGCCTTTTTGAGTGGAGGAGCAGCCTTCGGGCAGGGCATAGGGGACCTTATTGTCATGGCTTAAAAACTCCATCTTCTGTTCCGGAGTACCGCGCCTGAGCAGACACTCAAAACCCGCTTCCAGATAAACGCCCTTCTTCTCCACGCGGACATAATCTATGGCCCGCATTATGCGAGCGTCCATGCGGCCGACCTCCTCCGCACTAAAGACCGGGAGCGGCCGGGCGGGCAGCGGCACCTCTGGAACCGGAGACGCCATAGCCTCTCTCAAATCCAAGGCGAAGCCGCCGGAACCGCTTCCCCCATCGAAATCAACCGCCCCGACCGGAGCGGCCGCCGCCATTATAGCCAGAACAGCTATGAGCATACCCTTCATCATTCCTCCCATGTAACCGCGGAATCGCATTACGACAGGAATGAAGCAATTTTTATGCCAGGAAGAGCAACAAAAAACAGCTCAAGAGCCGGAATAACCATAGGAACGGGAGCGGCCGGCGGAGGCGTAGGAAACGTCGACATTGTAGTAGCCGTAGGTCAGCTTGGCCATCCCGGCGATGAAGCGCTTGGCGCTGGAGTAGCTGGGCACTTCGCCGGTCAGCACGGCGATTATGTAGTCCCCCCTCGGAGAGAACACCACCCCCACGTCGTGGCAGGAGCGCCGCAGCAGGCCGGTCTTGTGGCCTATCTCCCAGCCCATCGGCAGACCTTTGCGCAGACGAGTGCGTCCCTTGTTGTGCTTCATCAGGTCCAGCATCAGCTGGCTCGACTCGCGGTTGATCATGGCGCCTGCGTATATCCTGTCCACCAGCAGCGCCATCTCGCGCGGCGTAGTGTAGTTCTCGCGCGCGACGCGTCCGGAAGTCAGGCTCATTCCCTCGGGGGCGATATTGGTATAGACCAGGCCTATCTTTCGGAAGGCGTGCTCCAGGTAGGAATAACCCGCGTGGTCGATGATCATCTGGGCGGCCGTATTGTCGCTCTCGGTGATCATCTTGTAGAGCAGTTCCATCACGCTGAGGCTGGTGCCCTCGCGCGCCCACTTGAGCGAGCCCGAGCCGCCGCGGCGGTCCTTGCCGGTCAGGCGTATGCGGGTCTCGAGCGAAAGCTCTCCGCGCGCGATCTTGTCGAAGACCGCGGCCATGATGGGGACTTTGATGAGGCTGGCCGCCGGAAAAAGGCAGTCCGGCTGGTAAGCCCAGGTACGCCCGGTGCGCAGGTCCTTGAGGTAGACGCCGACGCGCCCGGGGTAGGCGATGGAAGCCTTGGAAAGGGCGGAAACCATAGCGTCCCATTCCAGGTCGCTCAGCGGGGTCTCGGGGCTGTCGGCCTGCACGGCCCCGGCCGACGGGAAGCCGGCCTGGGAGAAGCGCTCCCCCGCCATGCCGCCCAGCAGGTAGAACCCCCACATGGCGGCGGCCAGCAAGACCAGGGCGGCTGCGGCCTTCTTCTTCATCCGGCCGGCGTCAGTCCGCGGCCAGGGTCAGGGCCTCGCCCTCGCCCTTGTAGTCGGCCTTTATGGTCGCGCCGGGCTTGGCGTTGGCGTTGAGGATGAACTCCGCTATCGGGTCCTCCAGCAGCCGCTGCACGGTGCGCAGTATCGGCCGCGCGCCGTAATTGGCGTCGAAGCCCGTCTTGATCAGGAACTTCTTCGCGGCGTCGGTTATCGACAGCTTGAGCTTCCTGTCGTCGAGCTTTTTCTCCACCTTGCGCAGGTTGAGTTCCAGGATGTGGACCATGTCGGCCTCGGTCAGCGGCCGGAAGACTATGACCTCGTCGATGCGGTTGATGAACTCCGGGTTGAAGACGCGCTTCACCTCGTCCATCACCGTGTCCTTCATCTCGCGGTAGTCCTTCTCCTTGTCCTCGGCGGGCATGAAGCCCAGCGACTTGCCCTTTGAGATCAGGCGCGCGCCTACGTTGGAGGTCATGATGAGGATGCAGTTCTTGAAACTGACCTTATGGCCGAGGCTGTCGGTCAGCGTGCCCTCGTCCATGATCTGCAGCAGGATATTGAAGACGTCCGGGTGGGCCTTCTCTATCTCGTCGAGCACGACGACGGAATAGGGCTTGCGGCGCACGAGCTCGGTGAGCTTGCCGCCCTCCTCGTAGCCGACGTAGCCGGGGGGCGCGCCGATGAGGCGCGAGACGGAGAACTTCTCCATGTACTCGGACATGTCGATGCGGACCATGGCCTCCTCGTTGCCGAAGAGGAAGTCCGCCAGCACGCGGGCGAGCTCGGTCTTGCCGACGCCCGTGGGCCCGAGGAAGATGAAATTGCCGATGGGGCGCTTGGGGTCCTTCATGCCCGTGCGGCTGCGCTTGATGGCCTGCGCGATGATGCGCACGGCCTCTTCCTGGCCTATGAGCCGCTTGTGGATCTCGGTCTCCATGTTCTTGAGCTTGTCCACTTCGCTCTCGGTCATGCGCGTGACCGGGATGCCGGTCCACTTGGAGGCGATGGAGGCTATATCCTCCTCGGTGACCTCGGGGGTCTGCTTGTCGCGGGCCTCGCGCCATTTCTTGCGGGCGTCCTCGATGGCCTTCTTGAGCTCCTTCTCCTTGTCGCGCAGCTTGGAGGCCTTCTCGAACTCCTGCGCGTAGGAGGCGGCGTTCTTCTCCTTGGTGACCTCTTCGAGCTCCATCTCCTTCTGCTTGAACTCGGGCGGGACGACGGAGATGCTCAGCCGCGCGCGGCTGCCGGCCTCGTCGAGCAGGTCGATGGCCTTGTCGGGCAGGGCCCGGTCGGTGATATATTTATCGGACAGCACGACGGCGGCGAAGATGGCCGGGTCGGTGTACTTGCACTTGTGATGGGCCTCGTACTTGTCCTGGAGGCCCTTGAGTATCTCCACGGTCTCCTCGACGGAAGGCGGGTCCACAACCACGGGCTGGAAGCGCCGCTCGAGCGCCGGGTCGTGCTCGATGTGCTTGCGGTACTCGTCGAAGGTGGTGGCTCCTATGCACTGCAGCTCGCCGCGCGCCAGCGCCGGCTTGAGCATGTTGGAGGCGTCGATGGCGCCCTCGGCCGCGCCGGCGCCGATGACGGTGTGCAGCTCGTCGATGAAGGCGATGATGGAGTTCTTGGCCTTGCGGATCTCCTCGATGATGCTCTTGAGGCGCTGCTCGAACTCGCCGCGGTACTTGGTGCCGGCCACGATGGACGCCAGGTCCAGCGAGAGCAGGCGCTTGCCCGCCAGCGTGTCGGAGATGTCGCCCGAAATTATTTTCTGCGCCAGGCCCTCGACGATGGCGGTCTTGCCCACGCNNGGACGGGGTTGTTCTTGGTGCGGCGGCCCAGCACCTGCACCAGGCGGTCTATCTCGTTGACGCGGCCGATTACCGGGTCCAGCTTGCCCTCGCGGGCCAGCTGCGTCATGTCGCGCGCGAACTCGTCGAGCGTCGGGGTCTTGGTCTTGCCCTTGGGCGCGGCGTGGGAGCGTGGCTGCGCCTGCTCACGCTGCTCGCCCTTCTCGCCCTTGCCGCCCTCGGCGCCGGCCTGCTCGGTCTCGCCGAGAGTGTTGAGGACCTCCTCGCGCACGGCGTCCAGCTTGAGCTCCAGGTTCTGCAGCACGCGGGCGGCCAC